>CAVDQP010000039.1:3642-9286 GCA_963611245.1 Holdemanella biformis | reverse complement strand
GTATCCGTTTAAATCCTGTTCCCATAATAAACGAATATCCGACAATGTCAGGGTATCATTGTCCAAATAAATGACTTTATCAAATTCGGATTTTAATTCCGGAATAAGCAAACGAGAATAACAATCAATGAAATTACCGGCGGTATAGCCTTTTAATCCTTTGAATTGTTTTAAATCAATCGGAATGAATTCAATCGTCGTATTTTCATATTTTTCTATTATTTTACGTAAAAGTTTTTTGTTTAAACAATTCACGCCGCAATCTAAAATGTAAAAATCCACTTGCGATTGAGTATTGTAACAAATACTTTCAATCGAAACGGCAAGAGGCCCTATTAAATCGTCTTGTCCTTCAAGAAAAACGGGAATTCTGTCCATTATATTTTCACTTTCAATTCTGTTAATCCCAAAATCCGTTTGACAAGCGAGTTGTCCAACAGTGTTTCATTCGCGCGTTTTTCGGTAAAAATCCCCGTGTCCGCATTCATTGACACCGGCTTTATCAATTTTGAGTCAAGCCCAAACGCCTGCGCCAAACGGCAAGCGTATTCGTATTTGGACAACCGTTCGTCGCCCGAAACATTCACAACCGGATATTGCCGCGCCGCTTCGGTTTGCGTTAAAGCGACAACTGTTTTCGCCGCCGTGTCAAAGTCAATAAACGTCCGGTATTGGTCGGAAAACATTTCGACCGTTTCGCCGTTTTTCAGACTTTGCAAAATTTTGTCCGTAAAATGCGGGCGGTCGGGGAGTAAGCTTTGTCCCATCAAAACAGGAAATCGCACGACATTGAATCCCGCCAAGCCAACCATACTTTCGGCGGTGCGCTTGAATTGTCCGTAACGGCTGACGGGGTTTAACGGCGCGTTTTCTTTCAGTCTCTGTCCGTCCGATTCGCCGTAAACAACCTCCGTTGACGGATAATAAAGCACGCTTGCATCGCAAAACACGCCCAAAAACTTCGCCAAGGCGACGATGTTGATTTCCCAAGCCAAGCGCGGATTTTTCGCAACCGCGTCGGGGTTGTGATACGCCGCCAAAAACAGGATTTTCAGCTTTTGTCCGTCTGTTTTTTCGCGCAAAGAGGCAATGTCGGCATCGTTTGTAATATCGCATTTCGTCCATTCGACTCTCTCTCGGGATTCGGCGGGACAATTCAAATCCGCCGCCAGAACGCGATCGTCCGTCATTTCTAAAATGTTTTTGACCAGATAAGATCCCAAAAATCCGTTTGCGCCAACCACCAAATACATCGGTTTATTCCTCCGCTTTGAAAATGTCTTTGCTGCCGTCGGGCAGTTCGACGGGCTTGTCATACAGAGCAACCAGCGTCGTATCCTTTACAAAATCGAACGAATGCGCCACATACGGCGGAAAATAAAAGAAATCCCCCGTTTTGACGGTGACTTGTTCCGTTTGACCGTCTTTTGTCAGAGTCAATAAAACTTCCCCAGATGCGACAAAGAACGCTTCCACCGTTTGTTTGTGGTAATGTCCGCCTCTTTTGACGCCCGCTTTGGTGCGCGACACATTGACCTGTTTGTAGCCGTCATGCACCAGCTGAACTAAATCGCCTCTGTCGTCCGAAAACGAAAAGTCGGGTTTTAGAAATTCAATGAAGTCCGACATAATTTCTGTTTGCTCCTTTTTTTATAGCCGATTGTCCGCTTTTTGGCTTTGTCTGTTTAATCCGCGTAATGAATGTTGGTTTCAAAACCGTTTTGCTTGAGCAATTTTTCTTTTTTCGCCAGTTTTAAATCTTCCTCCACCATTTCGTGACATAAAGCCTGTAAATCATACTGCGGCTGCCAACCAAGCTTTGTTCGGGCTTTGGTGCTGTCGCCCAGAAGAAGTTCCACTTCCGCCGGACGGAAGAACGCCGGATTCACCGCCACCACCGTTTTGCCCGTGGCTTTGTCAACGCCTTTTTCATTGACGCCCGTTCCTTGCCATTCTATATCCATACCCAGTTCTTTAAATGTCATGGTGACAAAGTCTCTGATAGAAGTGGTTGTTCCGGTTGCCAAAACAAAATCTTCCGGTTTGTCCGCTTGTAAAATGCGCCACATTCCTTCCACATAATCTTTGGCGTGACCCCAATCTCTTTTGGCGTCCATATTGCCGAGATATAAGCAATCCTGCAATCCTTCTTTAATGCGCGTGGCTGCCAAAGTTATCTTTCTTGTCACAAAATTTTCGCCTCTTCTGGGGCTTTCATGATTAAACAAAATCCCGTTGCACGCGAATATACCGTAACTTTCTCTGTAATTGACCGTAATCCAATACCCGTATAATTTGGCAACGGCATACGGAGATCGGGGATAAAAGGGCGTTGTTTCTTTTTGAACAGGTTCCTGTATCAATCCGTATAGTTCGGAAGTGGACGCCTGATAAAACTTTGTCTTTTTTTCCAATCCGTTGACACGTATCGCTTCCAATAAACGTAAGGCGCCCAAAGCATCGCTCTGCGCCGTAAATTCCGGACAATCCCAAGAAATTTTGACGTGCGATTGCGCCGCCAGATTGTAAATTTCGTCCGGTTCGATTTGTTTTACCAGCCGAACCAGATTCAGCGAGTCCGTCATATCCGCATAATGCAAGAAAAATTTATCTTTATATTCCGAACCTAAAAGATGCTCTATTCTGGAAGTGTTGTATGAAGAACAACGCCGGATAAGGCCGTGGACCTCGTATCCTTTATCCAATAACAGTTCCGCCAGATAACTACCGTCTTGTCCCGTTATGCCGGTCACCAGAGCTTTCTTTTTTTGCATAAACTTTCTCCTTCGTTTTATTCGTTTTATTTTCGTTCAAAGTTTTTTAAAGTGTTAAAAATCGTGTCAACTGTTTTCTGCCAGCTGAACATAGAGGATCTTTTCAATCCTTTTTGAGACAAAAGCGATCTGAAAGTTTCATCAGAATAAATTTTTTCCAAAGCTTGCGCCGTTTGCGTCACATCCTTCCCGCTGATGTATAAAGCCGCGTCCGCGCCTACTTCCGGTAAAGACGAATTGTCCGCGCTGATCACCGGCACGCCGCATTGCATCGCTTCCAAAATCGGCAATCCGAATCCTTCGTATAAGCTGGGATAAACAAAACACAAAGCGCCGGAATAAACCGCCGCCATATCGTCATCGTCCACAAAACCGGTCAGGACGATTTTATCTTTGTATTTTTCCAACCCCTTTATGGTTTGTGTAATATCCGTGTATCCTTTTCTCATAGGGCCGACCAACACCAGTTTGATGTCTTGCGCTTTCGTCTTGTCCAAAAAATCCACAAAAGAGTTCATTAAATGAACCAGATTTTTCCGAGTAGAAAGTTCAGACACGCCCAAAAAATATTTTTCGTCGCCGATGCCGTATTTTTGCCGGACTTTTCGTAAAGCTGTCGCGTCGGTCACTTTATGGAATTTTTCGTCCGCCGCCAAAGAAGGAATAATAATCCTTTCATCCCGAATATCGGGGTGAGAAGCCAACAAGTCTTTTTTCGTCGCTTCGGAATTTACAAAAATAACGTCGGCTTGTATGTCGCGTATCCATTGCGTATATTTTTTCACAAACCAAGCGCTGCTGTATTCAGGGTGCACTATCGGAATTAAATCATGAACAAACAAAGCGGTTTTGATACCGCTTTCGTAAACTATCGGCGATATCGGGGAAAATATGGAAAAATACCAATCGTAAGAGGCCAGCTTTTTGCTGTAAGAATTTTTCAAAAGCTTGACGAGCAATTTTGACGAAAGCCGATGAAACACAGTCTTTTTATTTGTTGAACTTCTCAACATCGGCAACAGTTCTTTTTGATTTTCCAAGCTTTCCAAACCGGCTTTGCGCAAATATTCCGATAATCCTTTTTCCGTTTTGGTGATTAAAGGGTGCATTTGAATTTCCGAATAATCGTTCAGTCCTTTTAAAATTTTTCCTGAGGCACGAACAACTCCCGTTCCTTTGCCACGAGCGCCTATCAGCTGTTCCATATCATACAAAATTTTAAAAGACATTTGAAATCCTTCTTTTCACCTTTAAAAAAAGATTATTTTTTATTCCATTTGTCCAAAATCCAAGAAGAGGAGTTGGCTTTATTGTCTCCGCCGACGCCAAAGACCATATCCACCCGACATTCACAACAAACGGGTCCTTCCGGAATATTGTCCTTTCCTCTGTCACCGCCGTTGGCAAACACCAATTCCGCGTCGGGATATTTAGCCCGCGCTTTGCGAATGCCGTCCGACGCAGAGTTATCCTGATCGTCAAACTCCAACACGTCAATGACACCCTTTAAATTTTCCAAAATGGCTTTCCGAGTTTTCATGGAATGAAAATTCTTTCCTTTTTTACGGCACAGCCAATCATCGGAATTGACTAAAACAATAACGCCGTCAGACGCTTGTGCCGAAGCTTTTATCATTTCGATGTGGCCTTCGTGTATCGGGTCGAATCCCCCGCTGACAATATAATATTTCATTTTTTTGTCCTTTTAAAAGCATTCGGTTGCGTGATGTAGCTGATATTATTGCGTTTCAGATACCCGTATAAAATAGGGCGGCTGCATCCGACACGTCGAGCAAGTTCCGCTTTCGGCATACCGGCCAGCAAGCTTTTTCTGATAAAAGAATCTTTACCGGTAAAAATTGTCTTTTTGTTTTTAACTCCGAACGGCCGTCCTCTTTTGAGCCCTTGTTTTAACAAGTTATCCTGAATGGTTTTGTTGCGTATGGAAAAAACGGCTTTGTTTAATGCCAAGCATAAAGCGGTGACGTCCGTAAAAGAATAAGAAGCGTTGACCCGAATATCCAAATTTTCTTTAAGAAAGAACATATTGATGCCTTTTGAATAAAGAAGCTGAACATTTTGCAACACTTCTCCAAAACTTTTGCCGAGAGCTTGCGCGTGCCGCATTAAAAGCAAATCGCCGGCTTTTATTTTTGCAAAATCTCTGGAACAGAACTGAGTCGATTGGATAAAATTATCAATGATAAGATGATTTTGACGTGCATATTCCTCTAACGCTTTTTTATCCTCTTCTCTGGATATAAAATCGTTTTTTGTTATTTTTATATATCCGATAATCATTTATTTTCCTTTGGTAGTAATTGATGTGAAAATTATGATACAGATAAAAAAAATATAGTCAAATACTTTTTTTAAATCGTTGCGGGATAAAATTCTTGAAAAAAAAGAAAAATTTTTGTTATATTTAAAGAATGTAAAATATCGGACGTTTTTAAAAAAACAGTGGCCGAAAAATGTGTTGAAAGGTTGAAAATGGTTGATGAAACGGAACTTGTTGCGTCGCAAAAAAAGGTTTCGCAGGCGCAAAAGATACTCTTGAAAGTTCGGCTTTTTGGGGCGCTGGCCTTGCCGATTTTGTTTTGTATCGGTATGTTTTATTTCGGACAGACCGCTCAACCGGTTGAAAATCAGCCTAAAAAAGTTCTGACCGTTGAAGAAAGTCGGCAACAATCAAAGGACATTATTTATTACCTTTTATACCGAAATTTGCGGGGATATGAAAACTTTTGCAAAGAGGCTGATTTTGAATTGACAAAGTATCCTGTCTCTTTTCGCCGGACGTTTCATGAAGAACTGGCGTATTTGGAAAAAAGTTTTGCAAAGCAGGGTCTTTCCGTTGAAGGCGTTTT
>CAVDQP010000039.1:0-3604 GCA_963611245.1 Holdemanella biformis | reverse complement strand
ATATGAAGCTTTTTAAAAAAGTTTTAATCAAACAAGAGGCGGAAGTATCGAAAAACAAGACTTTGTCAACCGATTCCTCAAACGGTCTTTCAAAAGACGACAAAATGTCCATGAGGCAAGTGTGCTCGGCTTTGGACGATTTTGCGGAAACTTATTTTGAAAGAAATACCGAATTGAAGTCCGCTTTTCAGAAAAATATTTTAGCCTTTTGATGATTAAGGGCAACAAAGCCGCAATTAAGGTAAAAGTAACGGATATCGTCCCTCTACTCGGTAATATTTCCCTTGACCGTTTTCGCGTGCGTGGCTGGAAAACAAAGTAAAGTAGTAGACGTTAAACTCTCTTGTGCGGAATAAATTGTTTTGAGCGATAAAGTGTTGCACTTCGTCCATGGACGTCCCGTTCAGCTTGGCAATGGCGACATGCGCGTGGAATTTGAAATGATCCGGTTGAATGCCGTATTTTTCGGTGATTCTTTCCAACTTTGCGTTTAACGCGTCCAACGCTTGATAATGCGAAACGCCGACCCACAAGTGATGCGGTTGCAATCCTGTCGCAAAATAGCCGATTTGAGTTAAAGCAAGATTAAACGCCGGCGAACGGATATTGTAAAATTCATGGCTTAAATCAAAAAGAAGAGGTTCTTCCACATTGCCGATAAAACATAAATTTAAGTGCAGCTTTTCTTCCGGCACCCAACGGGCGTTCGGCACGCCGCCGCGCAGAGAATAAACCTGTTCCCGAATGTCGTCCGGCAATTCCAACCCCGCAAATAATCTGACCGTCATTTGATGTTCCTTTCTTTTTTTCCTTTTCTTGACTTTTCCTCTTTTTATTTTATACTATCCGAAAATAAAAGAAAAGGTAAATATCAAAATGACAACATTGAAAATTTTTGAATATCCGGACGAGATTTTGCGCGAAAAGGCCGAGGAAGTCACCGTTGTCGACGACAATATCCGGCGGATTTTGTCCGATATGTTGGAAACGATGTATTCTTCCGACGGCGTCGGTTTGGCGGGCAATCAAGTCGGATTGTTGAAACGGTTGGTCGTGATTGACATCTCCGGCAATCCGGACAAGCCGGAGCCTTTGAAACTGGTGAATCCGAAGATTGTGGCGCACAGCTTGGAAACAACGGACCGCAGTGAAGGGTGTCTTTCCGTCCCCGGGCAATATGCCGCCGTTCATCGGTTTAAAGAAGTGGACGTTCTTTTTCAAGATGAAACGGGCAAAAAACAAAATATCAAAGCAAGCGGTTTGTTGGCGGTGGCTTTGCAACATGAAATCGACCATTTGGACGGTAAGCTTTTTATTGATTATCTGTCGTCTTTGAAAAGGAATATTCTTCTTCGAAAATTGAAAAAAGACAGACGTTTGTCCTCTGACTCGTGTCTTGAAACAGATGAAAACGAAAAAGACCCGAAAGAAGGTTTGTAAAATGGAAAAGTTAAAAATTATCTTTATGGGGACGCCGGATTTTTCGGTGCCCGTTCTTCAGGCTTTGGCGGAAAATTATCAGGTGGCGGCTGTTTACACGCAACCGCCCAAACCCGTCGGAAGAGGCGGAAAAGTGACGAAATCTCCCGTTCAAGTCAAAGCAGAGGAATTAGGGATACCCGTTTTGACGCCCAAATCTTTAAAAAAACCGGAAGTGCAGGAACAAATGCGCTCTTTTCAGGCGGATATCGGTATTGTTGCGGCTTACGGGTTGATTTTGCCGCCTTCTGTGTTAGATATGTTCCCGAAAGGGTGCGTGAATGTGCACGCTTCTTTATTGCCCAGATGGCGAGGAGCGGCGCCGATACAACGGGCGTTGATGGCCGGTGACGCGCAAACCGGCGTGACGATTATGAAAATGGACGCCGGATTGGACACGGGCCCGATGCTGTTAAAAGAAAGCGTCCCTATTTCAGAGCAAACCACCGGACAACAATTGCACGATATTTTAAGTCAAACAGGAGTGCGGTTGCTTTTAAGAGCTTTGGCGGAAAATCCTTTGCCGGTGAAACAGCCGGACGAAGGGGAAACTTACGCCAAAAAGATAGAAAGAGACGAATATTTCTTTGATTTTTCGGAACCGGCGGACGTGTTGGAAAGAAAAATCAGAGCGTTGGGCAGTTTGTCGTTTATGCGCGGAGAAGAAAGAATTTCCGTGTTGCGGGCGCGTGTAGTTCCTTTGGAAAACTTGGCAGAAAAAGACATAAAAACAGGCACGGTTTTAGATGACAAGATGACTTTTTTGTGCGGACAAAAAACGGCGCTGGTTCCGCTGGTTGTCAAACGATCCGGAAAACGGGCAATGTCGATTGAAGATTTTCTCCGCGGGTGTCGGATTTTAAAAGGTGAAAGGTTTTAATTTATGCCTCGTTTTAAAATGACCGTGGAATATGACGGAACCGGATTCGCCGGTTGGCAAAGACAAAAAGACGCTTTGGGCGTGCAACAAGTCTTGGAGGACGCTCTTTTCAAGATGTTTCATCGTTTCATTGAAGTAACGGGCAGCGGTCGAACGGACGCCGGTGTTCACGCTTTAGGGCAGGTGGCGCATTTCGACCTTTCGGCGGCAGAAATACACCAAAGAAAAATCAACGAGTTTAAGTTAAGAGAAGGTTTGAACGCTCTTGTCAGACCTTTTGCCGTTTCCGTTTTGGAAATAACGGAAGTTTCTTTAGATTTTCACGCGCGTTTTGACGCAAGGCGCCGCACGTATCTGTATGTGATTTTGAACAGACGAGCTCAGGCGGCGTTGGAAAAAGGGAAGGTATGGCATATTTCTTACCCTTTGGACGAAAAAAAAATGGACGACGCGGCGCAAATTTTGGTCGGGCGGCATGATTTTTCGACTTTTCGGGCGGCTCAATGTCAAGCGAAATCTCCGGTCAAAACTTTAGATTCTCTTCATGTGTGGCGTCAAGGCGATCATATTTTTATCAAAGCCGAGGCGCGTTCTTTTTTACATCATCAGGTTCGCAATTTTGCGGGAGCATTGGCCTTTGTCGGACAGGGAAAATGGACAAAACAGACACTTAAAGAGGCTTTGGACGCCAAAGATCGCCGTAAAGGTGCCGTGACGGCTCCTCCGGACGGTTTGTATTTTGTTAAAGTAGAATACAAGGAAGAATCCAAAACGCCTGAAAAATAAGAACTGTGAAAAATAAAAAACCGGTTTTGAAAAAAACCGGCTTTTTTGAAAAAGATAAAATAAATCATTCAGTTCAGAATTTCTTTTTTGCTTTCTTTTTCCGATTCGGCGATTTGCTGTTGCTTTTCCGCCACTTTTTGACGATAAATAGCCGAAAAGTCAATCGGATTCAAAAAGAGCGGCGGCAATCCCCCGTCGCGAGTCATGTCTGAAATAAGGTTCCGAACATACGGGAAAAGCAAATGAGGAATTTCCACCAGCAAAAACGGTTCGACCTGTTCTTTTGCGACTTTTAAGGTGACAAGAGAGCCGTAATCCACTTCACACAGAAAAATCGTTTTCTTATTATCCGGATCCGTGGCTTGCGCTTTGACAAGCAAATCAACCGTGTAAGCGTCTTCTGCTTGAATTTTTTTTGCCTGAACATCGACATTGATGGAAATTTCGGGCGCTTTTTTC
>CAVDQP010000038.1:1617-9488 GCA_963611245.1 Holdemanella biformis | reverse complement strand
GGTGAGTATAACCACGTTGAAAAAAATAATCAACAATTAAGAGTGGACTTTTGTTTGTTTTTTTTGTACTGATGAAAGAAAAGGAAAAAAAATGAAAGAAAATACCGACTTTACTTTAGATAGTTTTTTAGGGGGAAAAGTTATTTTAAAACAAAAAAACGACGGTTATCGAGCGACGTCCGACGCTGTTCTTTTATCGGCCGCGGTCCGGTTGGACGGATTGAAAGGCCGCAGCTTTTGTGTGTTAGATGTCGGTTGCGGAACGGGCGCGGTCGGATTATGTCTTGACCGGCGCGCCAAAGAGGCGGGCAAAACCCTGCATCTCACCGGTTTTGAACTTCAAGAAGAACTTTTGTCTCAATGTATTGAAAACGCCCGAATGAACAACGCGGATTTTGAAGCGGTGTTAGGTGATGTGTTGGCGCCTCCCGCCTGTTTTAAAGGCAGATTGTTTGATTATGTCATCACCAATCCGCCTTATTTTACGGAAGATCCCTCCTGCCCCGACAAGATTATCGGCCGAACAAGAAAAGAACAGGCGCCTTTGAAAAAATGGCTTTCTTTCTGTCTGAAACATTTACGGGCAAAAGGAATTTTTACAATGATACATTGTACGTCCCGTTTGCCGGAAATACTGTCTTTTCTTGACGGGAAACTGGGAAATATAACTGTTTTGCCGTTAGTGCCCAGAGAAAAAGAATCGTCTAAAAGATTTATCCTTTCGGGCATCAACGGTTCAAAAGCGCCTTTTCGTCTTTTGTCGCCTATGCCGTTGCATCGGGACGATTCGTCTCAACGAAGCGTTGAAGCCGACGACGTTTTAAGAAACGGAAAAGCCCTTGACTTATCTTTAAAAACAAGATTAAAAAACAAATAATCAATAAACGCGCATCAAGATAAAATGACCGCAACGGAGAAAAAATGGGAATTTTTAAATATTTTTTAATCAAAGGACAGCGTCGGGAATTACGGAAATTTTTGGAAAATTTAAAGAAAATGTCTGAAGAACAAAAAGCGCATCTGAAACTTTCCGCGGCTTTGTTCAAAGATGTGCAGAAAAAAAACGGTCTGGATTTGTCGGCGCCGTTTGATTTGGTTAAAAAACAAAAAGACGCCGCCTTGCTGGTGACGATTGCGCTGATACAGTTGAAAAATCATCAACATAAAAGCCTGATATTGGGGGGATATGTTTGGTTGCATACTTTGCACGCCGTGCAAAACGACGCCTTTACTTTGGAAGCCAAAAATATGTGGGCTTTGCTGAGTGAAGGGGATTTTCTGTTGCCTTCTTTGGCTCAAAAAATTCTGCCGTCGTATCGACAAGCGACGGGTCGTTCCTTATCTGATGAGGAAATAAAAACAATTCCGGAAGGTTTTTCTCTTTAGATTTTAAAAGGTTGTGTGTAAAATTCTTTTTGATTTTCTTTTTTTGTTCTTGTATAAGCATATAAAAATATGAAGATGATAAAATTTTTGTTTTATTTATGGGTGCTTTGTCTTCTGCCTTTTACGGGAAAGGCGGAACAAGACGGTATTTTCAAAAGCACCGTTCAAAACATTCAAAATGTGTGGCAGTCCGACAAGTGGGAAGTGTATCTGCCCGTCAACACGTGGCATAACAGAAAGACTTATAAAAAAGAAAAAATTAAAGAGTATAACGAGAGGCCTTGGGGCATCGGTGTCGGAAAGTATTATATGGACGAAAAAGAAAATCGGCACGCTTTATATATTATGACGTTTCAAGACTCTCACAATGATCCGGAACCGACTTTCGGTTATTCTTGGATGACTTATGGTTATGCAGATAAAAAACAAAACTGGCGGTTCGGTATCGGCTATACGTTGGGTTTTACCTTTCGAAGCGATTATCATTATTTGCCGTTGCCGATGCCGTTGCCTGTTTTTGAAATAGGCTATAAAGGTTTTTCCGTTCAAAGCACGTATGTCCCCGGCGGAGAAGGCAGCGGAAATATTCTTTTTACGTGGGTAAAATGGCAATTTTAAAGCAAAAAGCCGGCGCCGAATAAAACAACTGTCTCCGAATATAATGTGTTGCCGAATTAACGGTCAATACTGAATAAAAAAACTGTTGCCGAATAAAACGGCCGGCACTGAATAGAACAGCGCCGGTCGCCTTTTCTTTTGAAAAATCAAACAAAAATTTTTATTTTCCTCGGGCGATAGCTTTCAAAATTTCAAGACCCTTTGCCAGCTTTTCTTCATTGACCGTAAAGCTGAAACGAACATGCGTGTCATGAAAGCTGCTGAAAGCTCCCCCGGGTAAAAGCGCCGCGCCTTTGTTAAAGGCATAGTCGCAAAATTGTGTTCCCGTCATTTGAAGAGCTTGAGGGACTTTCAAAAAGAAATAAAAGCCTCCTTCGCACGGGACGAAATCATAAACACCGGTCAGCTCTTTTTCAACCAAATCCCGCCGGTTGTGATACCGTTCAATGATAGGGGATAAATCCACTTTGTCAAAAGCGCAGGCGGCATATTGCACAATCGTGGAGGCGCTGGAATGAATTTGACTTTGGACATAAGTTGTTCGTTCGATAATCCGCTTGTCCGCAATCATATAACCCAACCGCCACCCCGGCATGCCGTAAGCTTTTGAAAAGCCGTCAAAAACAATCACGTTGTTGCCATAGTCAAACGGATTGAACGGGACTTTGTCCGCGGTATAGTTAAATTCCTGATAAATTGTGTCGTAAAAGACCATGACGCCTTTTTCGTCCAGATAACGAATGATTTTTGCCATTTCCTCTTTATCATACATCAAGCCGGTCGGATTGTTCGGAGCATTCATCATCAACACTTTTGTTTTTTCCGTAACCGCTTGTTTTACCATTTCCAAAGTCAGTTTAAACAAAGGATACGTATTGATAAATTTAACGTTCAACCCCAATAAATCCGTGGCGCCTTTGTATTCCAGATAATAAGGATCCGGAATTAAAACTTCCTCGCCTGAGCTGACAAATGTGCGAAAAGCCGTGAAAAAACCGCCTTGAACGCCGGTTGTGATTTGCACGTCTAAATCTTCTTTGCCAAAGTTTTTCGCCGCCAATATTTTTTCGCGCAACGCTTTGACGCCCGCCGTCGCACCATAGCCGTGCTTTTGCGAGTAAACAGCCGCGCAGAATTCTTTTTTAATTTCCTCCGGCACATCAAAATCAGGTTGACCGATGGTGAAATTGATAACATTCGGATTGACCGCCAACTTGTCCGCCAAAACACGGAACGGAGACGGCCCTACTTTTAACGCTTCCGGAGAAAACACAAAATCTTTCATTTTTCATTCCTTTTTTATAGTCATAGTATTTATTGTCAAAACAGTATAAAGAAATTTTCGACACGGAAAAACAAAAAAATAAACTTTTTTTCTTTTCAAAAACTTTTGGAAGAGCAAAGTTTCGGAAAACTTCTTGCTTTTGCGGCGGTTTTCATTCAAAAATCGCCGTAAAGCGCCACAATCGTTCGGTGGCTTTTTTGATGCCTATTCTTTTGGACGCCTGAATCCGAAACAAAAGAGGTTCGGATAAAGGGTTGATGTAAAAATCCGGCTCTGTCAGCAAATCGCGTGCGGTGTCTTTTGTCGAAAGTCCCAAATAACGACAAACTTTTCCGGGGCCGTTTAACACCGTGCCGTCTTTTAAAAGAAGACCGCGAATTAAAACCGCCGCCGGAAAGCCTTCTTCTCGGGTCGTGATGTTCAAACAACAATACATACCGTAAATCAAATAAACATAGGAAAATCCCGCGCGAGCGAACATCGGCGCGTTGCGTTTTGTTCTGCCGCAAAAAGCGTGAGAGGCTTCGTCGTCAAATCCTTCATAATTTTCCGTTTCCGTGATAATGCCGGATTTTCCGTTAAAGAAAAGTTCTTTTCCAAGAAGGTTTTGAGCGACTTTTTCTCCGCTTGTCATAAAAAATTCAGCACCGAGTCTGTTCTTTTTTTCCATCTTTTTTCTTTCTGATTTGCTTTTTTATGCTGCTTGAATGGGAACAAATTTGCTTTTAGACGGCGCCTGTCATATTTTTTCATCGTCCTTTGTTGGCGAAACATCAAAGCCTGTGTATATCGGCCAACGTCCGGCGATGACTTCGTCCAAAGAATGCAAAGGTTGCCGGAACAACGAACGATAAATCCAATAATTCGTAATAATTCTTTCCACAAAAGCGCGCGTTTCTTTGGAAGGAATGCTTTCAATAAACAAAAACGGATCGTCGTTATATTTCATTTTCCGTCGCCATCTGGACAGATTGCCGGGGCCGGAATTGTAAGCTACCGCCAAAAAAATCAAATTGTTTTCGATCCTTTTATCTTCCAACAGCTTTTTTAAATATGTTTGCCCCAAAGCCAGATTATAATCAATATCCGTCAATCGGTCATATTCCCATTTTACTTTTAAAGAGCGGGCTGTTTCTTTAGCCGTTTGAGGCATTATCTGCATTAAACCGACGGCACCTGCCGAACTTTTCGCTCGCGGATTAAAACAAGATTCTTGCCGAACAAAAGCAAAAACCAAAGCTTTATCCACTTGCCAACCGTTTATGGGTTCCCACAACGGCGCCGGATAGCGTGATCTGTCCGACGACGATTCCATTCGGCCGGATACCGCCGCCAAATCGTCGGCCAGTCCGCTGCTTTGTGCCGCGACATACAATAAAGGACGCGTGGTTTCGTCTGAATTCAAATACAGTTGCAACAGTTCGGCTTGTGCTTTTTGTTCTTGTCCGACTTGTTTTAAAGCATAGATTCTTTGAAGGTCCGGCATGGAAAAAGATTCCTGTATCTCGTCTAAAGGAGCAACCGGTTGTTCCCACGTGTGATTTAAATTTTCTCCCAACGCGCGTAAAGATAAAAGGCCGTAAAATGTTCTTGGAAAGCGACTTCCTTTTTCTAAAAAAGCGTTGACAACCGTGACGTTCCCCAATTTTAAATTCGCGCGAGACGCCCAAAAAGCTCCGCCTGCTTTCAGCAATGTGTTTGCTTTTTTATGTTCAATCAACTTTTCAAAATGATAAGCGGCGGTTTCAATGTCCCCCTTGCGCCATGACACCAGTCCTAAAGTCCAATGACCGAGAGGCAATTTGTCGCCGGATCGTTTCACGGCGGGCAACAGCATTTCCAAGGCCAGATCGTCCCTGCCGTCTATAAAATAGGAAAATCCCAGAGCGATTTTGGCCGAATCGTGATCTTTGGCGTTGAATAAGTTTTTGGCGTCTTCTCCTAAAATCAAATTTTTCGCCGTTAAAGTTTTTCCGTTCAAAAGAGCTCTGTAAATACTTTTCATAACTTGTTTGGCGGTTTTCCTTCTTTCCGTCGAAAGATAGAAAAAAGAAAGGTTCCGCAGACTATCGACGGGTTCGTCCCGCACATAGGTGACGCAGGCGCCTGTCCCTTCGCCATACATCGGTTTCGGCCGTCTTTTTTTTAAGGACGCTTTTTTTATTTTTCCCAGATTATACATACGGGTGGCCTCTGTTTGAGAGCCGTATTTTTGAAACCAAGTTTCAATTTCTTTGGCTTTTGTTTTGTAAGTGACGGAATCTAAATACCTTTGAGCCAGCACATGCCCCATCAGAATTTTATTTTCCAGCTTTTTTATTTGGGCGTCGGCTTCTTGCCAGCGTTCTTTTTCCTGTAAAAAGAAAATGCGGCGATAGGCTTTTTCGTCCGACTCGCTGAGCACTTGGTCGTTTTTATCCGAATCTGTCTGAAAAGCATCAAAGTTTGCTTTTTCAAAAGAGGATATATCCGTTTTTTGGGCAGAAAGTTCTTTTGACGAAGACGCCGTTTCTCCTTTTTGAGGAGAAAAAAGAACGCCGCATAAAAGAACGCCTGTTATCAAGGTCTTTAAAATAAGGGGCATATCAGTTTTCAAAACTCTTTCTTTACTTCACTTTTAAATACCTTTATAGTAGATAAGACAATAAATCAAGCCCTCAAAATAAATTTTAAAGTCAGAAAGGTTTTTGAAAAATGAGATACTTTTTTTGCGGATGCGCCGGTTCCGGAATGAGTTCGCTTGCCCAATACCTTGTTCAAACGGGGCATGAGGTGTTCGGATCGGACAGAAGTTTTGATTTGGGAAAAAATAAAAACCTGCAATCTAAATTGGCTCTTTTGGGGATACGAATATTTCCGCAAGACGGGTCGGGCGTTGAGTCGGACATTGATTTTTTTGTTGTTTCGTCCGCCGTGGAAGAAACGGTTCCGGATGTTCAAAAAGCGGTGGAGTTGTCTTTGCCGATTATCAAAAGAGCGGAGCTTTTGGCGCAAATTTTGCGCAGTCAGAACGGCATTGCCGTTGGCGGCACCAGCGGAAAAACAACCACAACCGCCATGGTGGGACATATTTTATTCGAAGCCGGTTTGAAACCGACTATTTTAAACGGCGGTGTGATGATAAATACTTACACGAACGATAAAACGCCTTCCAATGTCGTTGTGGGCGACGGGGCTTTCTGTGTTGTGGAAGCCGATGAAAGCGACGGTTCCATAGAACTGTATACGCCTTGTGTCGCGGTTGTCACGAATATTTCTTTGGATCATAAGCCGGTGCAGGAACTTTTGCCTTTATTTAAAGAGTTTGTGGCTCATGCCGGTGTCGGTGCCGTTTTAAATTTGGACTCTCCTTATACGGCAAAAATGATGAAGCTGAATGATATGGTGTCGACTTTTTCGGGCTCAGGAAACACAAGCGCGACTCTTTGGGCGTCCGATATCGTTTGCTTAAAGGATAAAACTTATTTTAAGTTGAACGGGCTTTACGATGTGGCTTTAAACACAAGCGGACGGCATAATGTAGAAAATGCGTTGGCGGCGATGGCGGCGGCGGAATTGTTCGGAATTGATTATGCTACCTCCATTAAGGCGCTTTCTTCTTTTAAAGGAGTAAAGCGTCGCTTGGAAAAATTGGGGGAAGTCAACGGTGTTACGGTTTACGATGATTTTGCGCACAATCCGGATAAAATCAAAGCAACTTTGGATACGTTGCACCAACAAGAAGGAAAACTGTGGATTATTTTTCAACCGCACGGATTTTCTCCGACTCGTTTGATGCGAGAAGGATATGTGGAGGTTTTTTCTTCTTGCTTAAAAGAAGACGACACGCTTTTAATGCCGGAAATTTTTTATGAGGGCGGTTCCGTGAACGCCGATATTTCCGCCGCGGATTTAATTCGCGATATTCGAGCCAAGGATTCTTTGAAAAAACCGAAAGCTTTTTTTAATAAACAAAGGGACGAACTTATCCCTCCTTTGGTAAAAAAAGCCGGCGCCGGTGACAGAATTGTCGTAATGGGCGCCCGAGACAACTCTTTGACGGATTTTGCTTTAAAGATTTTGGAACAGCTGAAAAAGAAAGGAAAATAAAGCTTCTTCTTTTGAATAAAAATATAAAAAGTATGAAAAACAGGTGACCTCAATGGGGAAAAAAGAAAAAGAACTGCCGAAAATCGGGCTTGTTTGTCCTTCTTCTTCTTTTTTGCTGAAAAGCGAAAAAAAACAAGAGGAATTAAAGCAATACTTTTTGCGCCTAGGATATGCGCCGGTTTTCGCGTCGAATGTCGGACAAAGAGAGCGCTATCTCGGCGGCACGGACGAACAGCGGGCAAAGGGATTGAATGATTTTTTTCGCGATAAAGAGGTTAAATTTATTCTGTCTTTGCGCGGCGGTTACGGTTCAACGCGGCTTTTGGACAAAATAGATTACGACGCCGTTCGTAAAAATCCGAAACTTTTTATGGGGTTTAGCGATACAACCGCGTTGCAGTTGGCTTTATACGCCAAAACGGGATTGCCGTCTTTAACCGGTTGGTCTTATTTTGAAAAAGACAGTCCCGTTTTGAAAAAATCATTGCAAGAG
>CAVDQP010000038.1:0-1607 GCA_963611245.1 Holdemanella biformis | reverse complement strand
GTGTCTGACTCGGTCGGAAGTCTTTTTTGACAATCTGAAAAGTCTTTCTCCTTGCCGAAAAACAGTGGAGGGAATTTTTATCGGCGGGTGTCTGACGTTGGTTCAATCGCTTATCGGCACGCCGTATCTGCCGGATATGTCCGGAAAAATTCTTCTTTTGGAAGACGTCGGAGAAGAACCTTACGCTATTGACAGAATGTTGACTCATCTGCGTTTGTCCGGTGTGTTGGAAAAGGTTGAAGGTATTGTGTTCGGTCGATTTTATCGGTGTCGGTCGTCTCATAAAGCCAATGGCACTGTTCAAGAGGTTTTGACCGATTTTGCCGACAAGTCGTCTTGTCCCGTCGCTTTGGGATTGCCTTACGGACACACAAAAAAAAGAAAGATTTTGCCTTTGGGAACAAAAGCGGTTTTGGATTTGGAAAAAGGAACGTTGCGTCTTCAGACGATTCATTTTTGAAAAAACGGTTGTTTGGGCGTGAAATAATCGGCGCTTTCTTTGAAATAAAAGTTGACTTTCTTTTGAAATTATTCTTAAATTATTAAAGTTTATCATCTGATTGTGTTTGACTATTTCGGGGTTTGCCATGAAAACAGAATTTACAAGAAAAATACTTAAAGGTCTGGGAATAATCGCCGGTCTTTTCCTGATAGGTTATGCTCTTTTAATCCTCTTTTTTATAGTAGCTCAAGGTTTTTATATTTTTGAACCGGGGAAAAAATATCGCTCGCCGAAAGATATCGTTATGAACGAGGATTTCCAAGAAGTGACGTTGCGCACTTCAGATAATTTAGTGTTGGACGCTTGGTTGCATGAGGGAGATGTTCAAAAACCAGCTATTCTTTATCTGCATGGAAATAATCGGGAACTTGCGTATTTTGCGCCGCGGCTGGTGCCCTATATTAAAGCACAATATACGGTTTTAATGCTGGAATACAGAGGATATGGACGTAACGCGGGTCGTCCTTCCGAAGAAGGATTGATAACAGACGCTTTGGCGGGGTATAAATACTTAAAGCAAAAAGGATACAAAGTTGTTGTTGTCCATGGGTTTTCTTTGGGAACGGGCGTTGCCATGGGGCTGGCGGATTTAGCGCCTGTTGACGGTGTGATTTTGGAGGCTCCTTTTTATTCCTTGCTCTCTTTGGCTCAAGAAAAGTTCCCTTACTTGCCGGTAAGCTTGATATTGCGGGATCCTTTTCTTTCCAATCAAAGAATGCATCGGTTGGAGGAACCTCTGCTTATTTTACACGGGACAAATGACGAGACAATCCCGTATCATCATTCGAAACGCCTGTTTGCTGAGACAAAAAAACCACATAAAACGGCTGTTTTCATTGAGGGTGGAACGCATCTGAACTTGTTGGAAAAGAAAATGTTTGATGCAATTTTCCCGTGGTTGGAAAAAAATTTTCAAAAGAAGTAACGGTGAAATTACAAAAAAAGAAATGAAGGATAGGACAAATGTTTTTTTCAATGAATAATTTGATAAACGCGCTTATCCTTCTTTTTTTGATAAAAAGTATTCCGTATGTTTTTTTCCCGAGTCTTGTTCAGATTTTTTATGCCGAAAGAATTGTCGATTGCAATAAAACGCGGTTAAGGT
>CAVDQP010000037.1:0-9519 GCA_963611245.1 Holdemanella biformis | reverse complement strand
TCATAACCCCTCTCTTTTTTTCAAGGATAGAGGTAATTTTTTGAAATTTCAAATAAAAAATAAGAGAATTAAACAATTTTTTGAGAGAATCCAATCTATCAATTTAAAAACAATGAATTAAAATAAAATCATTCTCAAAACATTTCGGAGATAAGTATGAAAAAAACATCTTTATTATTTATTTTTATTTTAGGACTATCCGCATTTTTCGGAGGAAACATCATGGCGGCAACGACTTTAAGCGCAAAACAGGAATCTATCGCAACAGTGGCCTCTTACGCGGCCCGAGGGGATAAAAACGGATTAAAACAAACCTTAATCAACGCTTTGCAGACAGGCGTCTCCGTCAACGAATTAAAAGAAATTCTGGTGCAGGTTTATGCTTACTGCGGATTTCCGAGAAGCTTGAACGCCTTAAACACTTTGATGCAGGTGACGGAAGAACACGGAGAAAAAAACACGCCCGTGCAAGAAAAACTTTCAAACTCCAAACTTCAAGGAAACAGTCTTGCTTATGGCACAGAAAATCAAACAAAACTGACAGGTCGGCCGGTATCCGGCAAAATTTATGACTTTGCTCCGGTTATTGACGAATTCTTAAAAGCGCATTTATTCGGTGACATTTTTTCCCGTGACGCGGTTGATTGGCAAACCAGAGAACTGGCGACCATCGCCATGTTGGCTTCTTTGCCGAATGTGACGGATCAATTAAACAGTCATATCAACATCGGAAAATACAACGGTTTGACGGACGAACAGGTAACGGAAATTTTGAAAATCGCCGACAAAACCGGCGCCGAAACCGTTTTATTCGGCTTGGGAAAAGAAAATACGGCTTATGCTCAATATTTTATCGGTCAAAGCTATTTGCAGCCTTTAACGCAAAAAGGCATCAACGCTTCCAACGTGACTTTTGAACCGAAAGCCCGCAATAATTGGCATATTCATCATAAAACCGGACAGACCTTATTTGTCATTTACGGGCGCGGCTGGTATCAAGAATGGGGAAAACCGGCACAAGAGCTTAACCCCGGAGATATCGTCAATATTCCGGAAGGCGTTAAACATTGGCATGGCGCCGCCAAAGACAGTTACTTCACGCACATCGCCGTCACCGTTCCGAATGAAGGCGCTTCGTCCGAATGGTTGGAACCGGTCACGAACGAACAATACGATCGTCTCAAATAAACAAAAGGAGGATTTTATGAATAAAATTTTAACTTTATGCGCGTTAGTCGCAGGCTTTCTTTCGATAAGTTCTGCTTTCGCGCAAACAAACAAGGAAACAAATTCGATGGAAAACAAAAAAATCTTAGTGGCGTATTATTCTTACAGCGGAAACACAAAAGAAGTCGCAGAAGAGATTCATCAAAAAATCGGCGGCGACATTTTTGAAATTAAAACCAACGACACCTATCCCGATGAATACCGACCTATGACCGTTCAGGCAAAAAAGGAAATTCAAGACGGTTATCGCCCGAAATTGGTAACAAAAATCGACGATATTTCTCAATACGACATTATTTTTTTAGGTTCGCCGACGTGGTGGGGCACTATCACGCCTCAAGTCAGCAGTTTTATTGAAACTTACGATATGAGCGGAAAAAAAATCATTCCGTTTATAACGCATGGTGGCGGCGGCACGAAAAAAGCCGTGGAAGATATGAAAGAACAATGTAAAGGTTGCGACGTTATCCAAAACGGTTGGAGCGGTTACGGCAGCCGAACTTTTGGAATTTCCGGCTGGTTGGAAGATTTGGGATTAAAAAAATAAACGCCCGTCGATAATGAAACAGCGCCTGTTAAATATTACATAAAAATATTGCAAAAGCGCTTAAAATTTTCAAATCTTTTCAAAATAAAAAATACCCCGAGGTCTGTTCCACCCCGAGGTATTTTCTTTTTATTCAATATCAGATCAATATCAGAAATGATATTTTGCGTTTATCAAAGCCGAATGGTCTTGATAATCTTTCCGGAATTTGCCTTCGTAACTCAACGAAAGTTCAACATTGTCTTTGATAAAAGCGGAAATTCCAACTCCGCATTCCATTCCGAAACGGTCAAGAGCTTCGCCTTTGACATTGTATACGGAACCGTTCGCCAAAGTGACGACCGAGCTTATATCGTCATTTTTCATATCATACGTTGCAGCGATACGAACTTCCGGCCGAATCACGGTCTTTTTTGTTTCAAAAACAATGTCTTTGTGGACTTTGGCCCCGATAACACCTGTCAAAATATCGCTGTCATTTGCAGAAACTTTCTGATCAGCCGTATCTGTGTAAGATTTTTGTTGAATATGCAGATAACGCATTCCCGCTTCCGGAATAACGCCAAAACCTTTCACATTCATATCATAACCGGCCATCGCTTGCAAACCGAACGTTTTCACGTCATAATCGGCTTTTACTTTGATGCCCGCGACATTTTTCTTTTCCGAATAATCCGACCAACCGTAAGTCGCAATACCGTTCACATACCATTTGGACGGTTTATATTCGCCGTAAACAATCGCCGTGTGAGTATTGACATCGGTTGAACGCATAAAGCCGTCAATATCGGTCTTTGTATACGCGTATCCGACACCGGCTTTTACAGTATCGGTCACATTATTTTCGACACCGAAAGCCATTCCTTTTGTATCTGCATCGAACCCTTTTGTTTTAGAAGTATCGTCCAACTTGGATTTATTGAATAAGCCTTGAACCCAAATCGCGGCACGGTCAAAAATACTATCGCCGGAAGACAACCCCTGACTTTGAGAAGCGGCAGACACAGACCCGCCCGTTAAACGAGAGCTGACCGCGTCAAACACCTGTTGAACTGTTTCAGACGGCACAGATTGCACAACCGGTGCCACTTCCGGTGCCAAAGCCGTTACGGCATTCAATGCGGTTTGAACATCGGCATCATCGTAAGATTGCAGCAATGTATTGATGTTATTCGCAATATTATCAAACACTTCACTTTCTGCATTTCCATCGGTTACGGCATCGATTATTCCCGTCTGATTCGAATTAGCTCCGGTGTTGTGTGAAATTTCCGACGATGATTTCTTGCTGATTTCATACGTTCCATTTGTTCCGGTCGTTTCAATATTATAGATATTGTTTTCAACAATATAAAATTCATTATCTAAAGAGCCGGTAATCATTTTATATTCGCCGGTATAGCCGTTATCGAGGTTCAAAATTAAAGCGGCCCCATAATTTATTACGGTATTTGAAATAGTTGAAACACTGGTATTGACGGTTACCACACTATTTCCTTCAAAAGTGATTGTTCCCTCGCCGGAAATACCACCGTCCAAAGTTAAAGAACCCCAAACATCTATTGTGCCGTCGTTATGAATATCATTCAGCTTGCCATTTGCTTTGTTGCCGGAAAACACGTTGTTGCCGCTAAACAGGATTCCTGCGTTTTTCATATTATAAATGGCCCCACCGTTTTCACCGGCAACATTATTTGTAAATGTGGAGTCAGTAATGGAAATAACTCCGCCTTTATCAGAATAAAATGCTGAACTGTTGGCGTTTTCATACATCATATTGGATATAGCGCCGCCCCAATTTTTAGCTTCATTATTTTCAAAAACAGTATTAGACACGGTTGTAGTCGCAAAATTATTAGCAATAGCACCACCGTTGCCTGCCACTAAAAGAGAAGAATCCGAAGTATCGATAGTTGTGCCTAATGCTTTATTGCCTGTAAATTTTGAATTTGTAATCGTTAATTTATTTCTTGTATTTCCTGTTTCAACTTCACTCGATTGTAAAGTTTTACGCATGGCAATAGCCCCACCGCTATAACCGGAAGTATTGCTTTCAAAAATACTGTTATTGATTTCAGTTTGAGCATCTATGCCCAAAGAAATTGCGCCGCCTCCGATAGCTTGATAGTCTTTTCCGCTTGTTTGAGCCTTATTACCCTTAAATACAACATTGTTCGTTAACACTGCGCCGCCATAATTACCAATAGCACCGCCATCATATTTGGCTTCATTGTTCAAAAACTGCGTATTGGCGCCGATAGATAAATAACCTGTAAGTTTGCTGATAGCAATAGCCCCGCCGATACCTGCTTTATTTCCCGAAAATACGGAATTTTCTCCGACCGATATTTTCTGAGGCCCTGGCACAAAAATGACAGTTCCATAAGCTATATCATTTGTTTCATTAGAAATAGTTACAGTTTCTTGGTCTGTCTCCCAGGTATATATACGTGAAGTCTCGGCGGCCTTTACCTGTGTGACAAATAACAGCTCTGCCAATGCCGTTGTAATTAAAAGTTTATTTTGCATAATTTTCCCTTCTTTTTAAATTGCCTTTATAAAGAAAACCACCTAGAAAAGGTGGTCGGAGAGGTCAAAAATCATATTGTTCGCAATGACTCTTTTAGCCTTTTAAGCTATATCTTCAAGAAAGATACAGCTCTTGAACATACACTAAAAGCTCCCCGACCATCATTACACATCGGGGGATATATTTCATTGCCGATTATATAAATAACCGGCAATTTAACGATGTTAATCCCAACACCGCGAACAATTTTGAGCTTTTGACAGCCCTCTTACACCTAAAAAGATGCGCAGAATGAAGAAAGCTTCATTCAAAAAGACTTTACCATAATTTCTTTTTAAAAGAAACTAAAAAATACACTTGATGAAATAAATTTTAGGAATTTCAGCAGAAATTTTTCAAAAAAATAAATGGTGCGACCGAAAAGAATCGAACTTTCACGGATTTCTCCACAGCGACCTCAACGCTGCGCGTCTACCAATTCCGCCACGGCCGCACGAACCGCTTTCAACTGACAGTTTTTGTTTATACCAGAGTTATTTTTAAATTGCAACTTGATTTTTATCTTTTTTTACCAAAAGATGAGATAGACGGATTTTGAAATATCTTTATACTGAATAACGGAACTTTCATTTGAACAAGGAGACACAACCATGATATTTGAATTATACGCCCTGCCTTATGAAATGAGCGCTCTTGAACCCTACATTTCAGAAAAAACCATGGCTTTTCATTACGGAAAGCATCATTTAACTTATTTAAATAACTTGCGTTCTTTGATAGAAGGCAGTCAAATGGCCGACAAAAAACTGACGCAAATTGTAAGTGAAACAGCAGGAAAAGAAGACAAAAAAGCTGTTTTTAACAATGCCGCGCAAGTATGGAATCATTCTTTCTTTTGGGCGTCCATGAAGAAAAACGGCGCAGGAGAAATAAAAGACGGCGATTTTAAACAAGCTCTTATACGCGATTTTGGCTCTGTTGAAGCCTTTAAGGAAAATTTCAAAAAGCAGGCTCTTTCGCTTTTCGGCAGCGGTTGGGTTTGGCTGGTCAAAGACAAAGAAAAAGACCGTCTGGAAATTGTCACCACTTTCAACGCCGACAATCCGTTGACAAAAGGCAAAATTCCTTTATTAGTGGCCGACGTTTGGGAACACGCTTATTATTTGGACTATCAAAACCGCCGAAGCGATTTTATTCAAGCGTATCTTGATTCTTTAGTCAATTGGAACACGGCAATTGAAAATTACAATTGGCAACCGTCCTTATATGCCTAGCCTTTGCCAACAAATCAACAAAGCCAAAAAAAGCAAAAGCCCGACAACAGAACAGTATCGGGCTTTTTTATTCTTTTAGCTGAAAAAAACTTTTTTATAAAGAAAAAGATTCCCCCAGATAACAATTCCGGACATTGGCGTCTTGAATAATTTCGTCCGGCGTTCCTTCTTTCAACACTTTGCCGTCGTGCAGAATATACGCTTTATCAATAATACCCAAAGTTTCCCGCACATTGTGATCGGTAATCAAAACACCGATACCCCGATGCTTTAAATGAGACACCAACTCTCTGATTTCAGAAACCGCAATCGGGTCTATCCCGGCCAAAGGTTCGTCCAACAAAATAAAAGACGGATTGGACGCTAAAGCTCTGGCAATTTCCAACCGGCGTCGTTCGCCTCCGGACAAAGCCACGGAAGGACTTTTGCGAATATGCGTGATTGAAAATTCCGCCAAAAGATTTTCCAAAGCGACTTCTCTTTTATCTCGAACAGGTTGCACCACTTCCAAAACAGCGCGAATATTATCCTCGACGGACAGCCCTCGAAAAATAGACGCTTCCTGAGGCAAATATCCGATACCCAACCTTGCCCGACGATACATCGGCAAACGGGTTATATCCACGCCGTCCAAAAAAATTTGTCCCGCGTCCGGTTGTATCAACCCCGTGATGCAATAAAAAGAGGTCGTTTTGCCGGCGCCGTTCGGCCCCAAAAGCCCGACGGCTTCTCCTTGATGCACCTGCATGGAAAAATCTCTCAACACCGGCCGTTTTTTATACGTTTTGCCCAGCCGATACGCAACCAATCCTTTGGTTGGAATTTTCGGCCGCCGCAGCAAGCTCGGTTGTTCTGTTTTTATTTCTTCTTGCATATCTTGTTGCATACTTTAACCTTTTACTCAATCATAGACGGCTGGAAAGTCCCTTTTACGCGTTGTTTTTTACCGCCGGCAGGTGTTTTTTTCACTTGCAAAGAAGAAATGCCGGTGTTCATATCTATCCGAACAAAGTCTCCTTCCACATCACCTTCCGCTTTTATAATATGAACTTTTTCTTTTAAAAGCGCAACGCCTCTTTTTATATCGTAAGTCCCTTCTATCGCGGTGACAGTTTCATTTGGGGTAATAATCGTCACATCTCCATGCGCTTCAATCCAGCTGATTTCCTGCTCGTTTTTCTGATTAGGCTCCAGATAAGCCGTCATTTGATTTGTTTTTAAAGTCGTGTCGCCTTGCGTGAAAACAACCTGTTGTTTAGCAATAATCTTAGGAACATCCTCGTAATACTCGATTGTTAAAGCTTCCAACTTTTCCTGTTTTGTTTCGGCTCGCGCCGGCGTTCCTTTTAAACGAACCAGCTTTTTATCAAAAAAATATTCCGCCGAATTTCCGAAAGCCTGACCTTGAGAAGTGGAAAAAACAACATCTCTCTGCGCCAAAAGATAATAAATTTCCTTTTCCGGAGAATCGGCCCCCTGTTTTTCCCGATAAAAAATCTTGAGCAATTGACTTTCCAAAGTCTGTTCATTTTGAACCGCCTTTGTATTTTTCTTAAAAGTCAATTGTCTTTTCGATTGGTTGATTGTCAATCCGTTTTCTGAAGAAATATAAATAACCGGTTGAAAAGAAGTCAGCTGAACAAAAGTTTTTTTCTTAAAATAAATTTCCGCCCCGTCGTTTTTCACGGAAAAACCATCGCCGTCAATCTGTCCGAAATGGCCGGATACACGCACGCTTTCGTCGCTTTCTATCGTCTTTTTTGATTCGTCAACTACAACATTTTGCGCCTGCAACCGATAGCCGTTATCCGTCGTTCCGTTCACTTCCCGTTCAAACAGCATTATCTTTTTGTCTTGGTCAACCACGCCTTTCGGAGAAGACAAGTGAGCCCATCCGTCAGAAGAAAAAACAAAATCCGCTTTCGGTTGAATTAAACGAATATTGTTTTCGTTTTTTTCGTCTTGAATAACTTTGTCCGCCGTTACGATAATCGGTTGTTTTTTCTTATCCAAAGAAAAAAGCCGCGCTTTGGTCATACTTCCCTGTGTTTCTTTTAACGAAGGAATCATTTCTTTTGAAAAAATGGAAAACCTGTCTTTGGGCGCAAAAATCTGCGGCCAGACCAACAAAAGCGCCACAACCAGAAAAGCAACACTCGGCAGCGCGATTTTTAAGATAAAAACGGCACGGGAATGACGGATAAGAGATTTCTTCTGTTTTTTTTCCAAGAATTATTAAACTCCCGCCCTCAAACAATCGTGAATATGCAGCAAACCGACCGGCGCCCCTTTTTCATTCAAAACAAAGAAGCTGGTAATGCTCATTTCGTTCATCAGACGCAAAGCTTCCGCCGCCAACATATCCCCCGGGATCGTTTTCGGATAAGGAGTCATCACATCGTCCACCTTTTTATTTAAAAGATCCGCGGACATATGCCGGCGCAAATCGCCGTCGCAAATAATGCCGGTTAAAGCCCCTTTTGCGTCCAAAATGCCGATAGTGCCCAAACTTTTGTTGGTCATAATCAACAAAGCGTCCGACATTTTTGTTCCAAGCGGCGTTAAAGGCAGCATATCTCCCGTGTTCATAATTTCCCGAACTTTCACCAGCTTGCGTCCCAGCTTTCCGCCCGGATGCCGATTTTTGTAATCTTCTTTCGAAAAGCCTCTTTTTTCCAAAAGAGTTTCCGCCAAAGCATCACCCAACGCCAATGTCAAAGTCGTGGACGTTGTCGGCGCCAATCCCAAAACACACGCCTCCTGAAACTTCGGAAAGCACAAAACAAAATCAGACTGTTTTGCCAAAGTTCCCTCTCTGTTGCCGGTCATGGCAATCATCGGGATATTAAACCTGCGGGAATAGGCAATCACATCAGCCAATTCATGAGATTCGCCGGAATTTGAAATCACCAGCAGAATGTCATCTTGCGTAATCATTCCCAAATCGCCGTGGCTGGCCTCCGCCGGATGCAGAAAAAAAGACGGCGTTCCGACAGAAGCAAGCGTCGAGGCTATTTTTTGCCCGACATGCCCGCTTTTTCCCATACCGGAAACAATCACGCGTCCCTTTGTCTGATAAATTTTTTCGACAACCTGAACATATTCATCACCCAAACTTTTGGCTAAATCCTTTAAGGCGTCCGCCTCTATTTCCAGCACATGCCGGCCGGCTTGAATGGTTTGTTTGCTATCCATAACACAACTCCTTTAATGAGCAAAGATATCAGGTTCATCCCATCCGTTTAAATCCAGCACGGCGCGCGTATTTAAAAAATTAAAACAGGAGGAAGCTAATTCTTGACGGTGGCTTTTCTTTAATCTTTCGTCCAGCACGGATTTAATCGCGTGCAGATACAACACATCATTGGCCGCGTATTTTTTTTGCCGTTCGGAAAGCGTATCGCAACTCCAATCAGAAGTTTGCATTTCCTTATCCAAAACAACGCCCAACAATTCTTCGCACAAAGTTTTCAAACTGTGGCTTGGCGCGTTTGTCCGCGTCAATTTCGAGGCGATTTTCGTGCAATAAACAGGCGTGCACACCACCCCTAAATATTTATAAATAGCGGCCAAATCAAATCTGGCAAAATGAAAAATTTTCAAAATCCGCGTATCGGTTAAAACTTTTTTTAAATTCGGTGCGTCGTAAGAATCCGAAAAGCGGACAAGATGACACACGCCGTCTTTTCCGCACAATTGAATTAAACAAAGTTTGTCACGATGAAGATTTAACCCCATTGTTTCAGTATCAACGGCGACAGAGTCTTGAAACATATCAAAAGAAGGAAGATCCCCTTCATGTAAAATAATATCAGCCATCCGCAAAACACTTTAAAAAAATGGTGCCCAGAAGAGGACTTGAACCTCCACGCCTTGCGGCACAAATACCTGAAACTTGCGCGTCTACCAATTCCGCCATCTGGGCTTTCAGTATTCAACTT
>CAVDQP010000036.1:4883-10006 GCA_963611245.1 Holdemanella biformis | reverse complement strand
GGCAAAGACTGCTTATCGGCTGTCTGATGTATCTTATTTCAAGACTGTTCACCTCGTTTAAACAACTACCTTACATTTTAGACGATCATATCAAAGCGTTAAGTTTTTGCTTTTTAATTTTAAGTTGCCTGCGTTTTTCGTTCGGCACAGAAATTTATTACGCCGTCGTTCCTCTTTTTGTTTTATGGGCTTTTTCTTTTTTCACAAAACAATCCGGTGGCGGCGCTTTGCAGGCTTTCGGTTTTTTAACCGGTTTTTTTGTTTTATATTTAGTTCTGATAACAAAATCTTTGCAACCCTTTGTTTTTCTTTCATACCTTTTATTTGAAGCTTGTTACGGTTTTTACAGACGTTTTCAGAAAAAAGAACCCGAATTTTTCATTCAAAAAACGATTTCAGAACATCCGGAATATACGGATTCTTTGTTGAATTTTATGAAATACCGTTTGATGTTTTTCGGGCTTTTAAGCATTTCCGGCGCTTTGTATAAAAGCAATCTGATTTTTGTTTTTGCTCTTTTTTTGGTGTATGAAATTATCTATCAACAAAACAGAGTCGGGCAACCGAATGTTACTTTACGGTCGCTTTTTCATCAAATGAAAGAGGATTGGAAAAACATCAAGGAAAATTACCGAAAGAAAACTAAGGAGGATTAAATGCTGCCTCTTTATGAAAAACCGGAAAAAAACACACAGCCCGCCGATTTTAAAATCCATTCGCCGTTTGAACCGACAGGCGATCAGCCTCAAGCCATTCGGGAATTAGTCAACGGACTGAAGGAAAAGCGCAAAAATCAAGTGCTTTTAGGCATTACCGGTTCCGGAAAAACATTTACCATGGCGCACGTTATCCAACAAATGCAGCGCCCCGCTTTGATTTTAGCGCACAACAAAACTTTGGCCGCCCAGCTGTATGGCGAAATGAAAGCTTTTTTTCCGGAAAACGCGGTGGAATACTTTGTTTCCTACTATGATTATTACCAACCGGAAGCCTACATTCCCCGAACGGACACCTATATTGAAAAAGATTCGGCCATCAACGAACAAATAGACCGCCTGCGCCATTCCGCCACTCGAAATATTTTGGAAAGAAGAGACGTTATCATCGTCGCTTCCGTTTCGTGCATTTACGGTTTAGGCAGCATAGAATCCTATTCCGCCATGAAATTCGCGCTTAAAGAAGGTATGGAAATTGAAATACCGGAACTGGCGCGTTTGTTGACGAACGGGCAATACACGCGCAACGACTTTGACTTTTCGCGAGGCACTTTCCGCGTCATGGGCGACATTGTCGACATTTTTCCCGCCCACTATGAAGATTTAGCATGGCGTTTATCTTTTTTCGGCGACACTTTGGAAAGCATTCACGAATTCGACCCTTTGACGGGGCATAAAAAGCTGGCATTAAAAGAAATCGTCGTCTATCCGGCCAACCACTATGTGACGCCCAGACCGGCTCTTTCTCAAGCGTTAAAGACTATCAGAGAAGAATTGTCGGACAGATTGCACGAATTGCATTTGCAAAATAAATTGGTGGAAGAACAAAGATTAAGCCAAAGAACACACTACGACCTTGAAATGTTGGAAGCGACGGGTATGTGCAAAGGCATAGAAAACTATTCCCGCCACTTGACGGGTCGAGCCGCGGGGGAAGCGCCGCCGACTTTGTTTGAATACTTGCCGGACGACGCTCTTTTGTTCGTGGACGAAAGTCATGTCACTCTTCCGCAGTTGGGCGCGATGTATAAAGGCGACCACAGCCGAAAGGTCACTTTGTCCGACTATGGTTTTCGATTAAAAAGCTGCATGGACAATCGGCCTTTAAAATTTGAAGAGTGGGATAAAATGCGGCCTCAAACAATTTTTGTTTCCGCCACGCCGAAAGAATATGAATTAAAAGCATCAAACGGTGTTTTTGTGGAACAGATTATTCGCCCGACCGGCTTGACCGATCCGGAATGTTTTGTCCGCCCCGCTCGAAATCAGGTAGATGATTTAATGCAAGAGTGCAAAAATTGCGCCGCCCGAAAAGAGCGGGTTTTGGTCACCACTTTGACAAAGCGCATGGCGGAAGAATTAACCGACTATCTGAACGAAAACGGGCTGAAAGTCCGGTATATGCACTCTGATATTGACACTTTGGAAAGAATCCAGATTATCCGAGATTTGCGCAAAGGTGTTTTTGACATTTTAGTCGGCATCAACCTTTTAAGAGAAGGATTGGACATTCCGGAATGTGCTTTGGTGGCGATTTTAGACGCTGACAAGGAAGGTTTTCTGCGTTCGGAAACTTCTTTAATCCAAACAATCGGACGCGCGGCGCGCAATGCCAACGGTCGTGTCATTCTTTACGCGGACACGATGACGCGTTCTTTACAAACGGCGCTGACAGAAACAAAACGACGTCGGGAAAAACAAATCGCCTATAATAAAGAGCACAATATCACGCCCAAAACGATTCAAAAAGAAATTTCAGATTTGGTCAAAGACATCTACAATCAGGACTTTGTCGAATATCAAACGCCTGAAAACGAACCGTTAAGCCCGAAAAAACGGGAAGAAAAGTTGAAAAAACTGGATAGACAAATGAAAAAAGCGGCGCAAGATTTGGATTTTGAAACGGCAATTAAATTGCGTGACGAAATCCGAACTTTGCAACAGCTGGATTTGGAACTTTCCACACCGAAAAAAGTATTTGTCTCATAAGCTTTTGGACCATATATTCCGGAACACCTTCCGAAATTTCTTAACGGTTTTGAAAAGACTTCCCCTCTGCGCTTGTTCGATTTTCCGGCCAACAAATAAAAATCGTTGCCGTTTTACTTTAAATATAAAGAAATGGTATCAACGATATTGTTTGTATTATTAAATCTGCACAACGAAACAGCCACAGGCGTCCCCGTATCGACTGTAGATGTCGCAGAGTAGGTCCCCGATGTTGTATTTCCATTTCCGTCTGTAATTTGAAGATCTATTGCCATAGTTTTTGTCACATAAGTAGATGTCCCCCAATCCAACATAACTATACGACGACACAAATCAACCGGTATTTTTGAAAGATTGACACTAAACCTGTCATAAACAGTTCCCCCGCTGGATTTAGCTCCGGAAACGGTTGCGGTTGCCCCTGTCCCGAAAACAGCCAAAGCCGAATTTAAATCATTTAATAGCTTCATACTTTGGGCGATTGAGCTGATATCTGTATAAACACTGTTCGGCACAGCTGTTCGAATATTCACCGTTGCCAACTGCAATTCATCCATCACTTTATTGGTACGAACCCGACTCATCGCCAAATTATATCCGGCAAGACCACCGACGGATAAAACGCCGATAATCGCCAACACGCCCAGCATTTCTATCATACTTCTGCCGGATTGATGAGAGTGCAACTTTTTGATTTCCATTATCTTTCCCCTTTTTATTTTTTAATCCTCTGTTTCAGAAATATAGTCATAGAAAACCAGAACAACATTATCTGTATCGTTTTTATTGGCACACCAAGCGATTGCCTCCGGTTTTCCAAGATGATACCAAGGGTTGCTTCCTTTACCGATGTCCGTATTTTCCATTTGAAGCGATGCGATAGCCGTGCAGGCGTCACTATTTAAATTAGAAAAACCAATAATAAACCTGATTTTCATATTTCCTTGGCCGGCCGCCGTAAAAAGACTGGCACCCAAAGCGTTTGTCGCTTTGACCAGATTATCCGTATCGGCCAATGGGGTTGAGGACGTCGCCGTTGTTCCGGATTTCATATAAGAATACATTTCCCCCATATCCGTAATAAAGACATTCAATTCACTTATCAAATTATTGATTCTGACTTTTCGCATCGCCATATTGTAGCCGGCCAGACCGCCGACGGACAAGACACCGATAATCGCCAAAACACCCAGCATTTCTATCATGGAACGACCTGATTCTGTTTTATTTATCAATTTCATATTTTGCTCCGTTTACATAAAATAAAGCCCGTGAAGAGTGTTGGATTTTCCTTCGTCTTGCTTCATTTTTCTTTGACTTTCACTTTAAAAGTGCATTTGCGCCCTGCTCTTCTTTAGTTTAAGTTCCCCCCTCCCCCCCTGTCAAGCATTAAGTGTATTTTCTTTAAAAAAATTTTTATTTTTTTTCAAAAAAGCGTCCTTAATTTTAGACCTTTATGTATTTTTACCCCTTACGCCTTCGTCTTTGTGTTTTTGCTCAACACTTTTCTATTACGAAAAAAGCATAAAAAAACCCTCGGCAGTGCCGAGGGTTATGGAAAGAGGGGCAGGGGGAGAATAAAAAAGCCCTTCTCTTTCCGTTTGCACCCATTTTTGGGGAGAAATAAACAGACAACTGTCTTTATAAGGTGCAAACCATAGGAAGAACGGTTCCTTCCCGTAAGTCATAATATAATATATTCATTAGTTTCTGTCAACATTTTTGTTTCGAAAAAATTTCCTTATAAATCAATATGTTAGATAAAAAACAGAAAAAATCTTATATATTTTTTCGGTTATATTCAAAAGAATAGAGCTTTTTTTTAGCTCTGATAAATTTTTAAATCTCTTGCTTTTTTTATAAAAAAGAATAATTATATTCATATAAAATTTTAACAGTTTTTTATAAGGATATTTCAAATGCCAAGACCAAGCAGACATATGGATCAACAATTACTTCAAGCGGGACTGGATATTTTGCTGAAAAAAGGATTTTGGGCGTTAAAAGTCACCGCCATTTGCAAAAAAGCAAAAGTAAACCCCGGTATGTTTGTTTACTATTTTAAAAACAAAGAAAATTTCATCAGTCATATTTTTCAAACGTTGAAAGAAAAGCTTTTGCCGGCGCATGAGGTTGAATATCTTTCTCAACTGCCTTTGATGGAAAAAATTGAAGAAGCTCTGTATGTTTTTTCTTGTTTTACCAATCAATACCCGATGTTGGAATACCAGATGAGTTATGATTTTATTGAAGAAGACACTTCTTTAGTGGAAATGTTAAAGGAAAAGTTGCGGGCCAAAATTGATTATTTGGTTCGTCTGGTGAAAGAAGCTCAAGAAAAAGCGCTCTTAATCAATACGATTTCCGCGGAATGTATCGTTTTGATGATTACAACGGCCATCGATGCGCCGATATTAT
>CAVDQP010000036.1:2276-4839 GCA_963611245.1 Holdemanella biformis | reverse complement strand
TTACATCTGTTTTCACAAGATATTTCCGACAAGCAAAAAAAAGACGCCGTTTCCGATTCTCAAATGCGTTTAAGGATTAAACATATCTTAAAAGGATTTCAGATTTAGAAAAATCGGAAAACCTAATCGACCGGTTGATGAATCTTTTTTCGTTTCGAAGGTTGATTTTTCTGTTCATTCACCGCTTGAGACGCCGAAACAATGTCAATCAGTTCGGCGGTGATGGTCTCTTGGCGTTCCTGTTGATACTTCAGATTCATTATTTCCAAATTTTCATCAATATTTTTTTCCGCCGCCTGCATATTCATAAGCCGCGTATGATATTCCGCCGCCAAGGACATCGTCAAAGCGCCGCAAACGGTTATCATTAAATGTTCTTTGATAAATTCGGAATAAAGGCGATTTTTTTCAATGGAACAAATCGGGAAACGGTTTGTCGGCCATGGTTTTTCTTTCAGACTTTTTATCCAGTTCGGATTTAAAGGCATCAGCTGTTTATTTTGCACTCGGGCGGATTGACCGACCGATCTTTTATTATAAAACAGAAAAACTCTTTGCGTCGGGTGCGCGCGCATCAATTTATCCAAATCCGACATCAGCAAAGAGGCGGACTCCGTCACGGATTTTGCGGAATGAGCGTTCGGATAGTGCGCAAAAACGCGGCGCCCTTTATTTTTCACAAGAGGCGCCAATCTTTTGCCGACCAATAAATAAGTTAAATCCGATTTTTTTGTTCCTTTTTTTTCAAAAAAAGCATCACTTTGAGTCAAAACATCTCGATTAAACTTTCCGACCAAGCCGTTATCCGACCCTATCAGGATAACAACAGCTTTTTCTTGCACTCGATTCCTTTTCGTCGGCAAGTATTTCAAGGCGCCTTGTTTTAACAGCCCTTGCAAGGCGCTTTCAACGGTTTGCGCATACTGTTCCAGCGCTTTTTGAGCCTCGTCATACTGCAAAATATTCACGGCGGACAAAGATTTCATTGTTTTGACAATGTCTCTTAAATCCCGCGTCGTTTTAATTCTTTTTTGCAGCGCTTCAATCGTCATTTTTCATCAATCCCGCCTGTTGAAGTTTTTCTGAAAACACAGATCGCATTTGATTTTTCAACGCCTCCTTCAGCTTTTCTCCGGACAAAATTTCATAACGAACGGAGCTCAATTCGTTTTGCATTTGGCTTGCGACGATTTTTTCGGCTTCTTTTACCTGTTTTTCATCTAATCCGTCAAAGAACCCCTCGTTTGTCGCGAATAAGACGGCGATTTGTTCGGCCACTTCCATCGGTTGATATTGCACTTGTTGCAAAACCAGACGGATAGCTTGACCGCGCAAAAGCCGTTTTTCCGTTTCTTTATCCAGTTGCGTGCCAAATCTGGCAAAAGATTCCAATTCTTCAAATTGAGAGTAAAACAACTTTAACGGCCCCACCAGCGCACTGTAAGCCGGCAGTTGCGCGTCTCCGCCCACGCGCGAAACGGATCGCCCAGTGTCTATTGCCGGCATCACGCCTTTATTAAAAAGCGATGAGGAAAGATAAATTTGTCCGTCCGTAATGGAAATAATGTTGGTCGGAATATACGCGGAAATATTTCCCGCTTCCGTGGAAACAATAGGCAAAGCCGTCAAAGACCCGCCGCCGAATTCTTTTTTCAAATGCGTCGATCTTTCCAATAAACGGGAATGAATATAGAAAATATCCCCCGGGAAAGCCTCTCTTCCGGGCGGACGACGCAACAAAAGAGACATCTGCCGATACGCTCGGGCGTGGTTTGTTAAATCATCGTAAACAATCAAAACGTCCCTACCCTGTTCCATAAAATATTCTCCGATGGACGTCGCCGCATAAGGCGCGATAAACTGCATTCCCGGTTCGTCTTCTCCGAAAGAGGCGACCACAATTGTTCTGTCCAACGCTCCGTATTTTTTCAAATCTTCGACAACTCGGGCGATAGCGTCGACTCTTTGTCCGATAGCGCAATAAACGGAAATCACTTCAGACTGTTTTTGATTCAGAATAGTATCCAGTGCAATCGCCGTTTTGCCGGTTTGTCTGTCCCCTAAAATCAATTCCCGCTGTCCTCGGCCGATAGGCGTAAAGGCGTCAACGGCTTTTAATCCCGTCTGTAACGGAACGGATACGGGGGCTCTGGACATAATCGGAAAAGCTTCTTTTTCAATCGGCCTTTTTTCCGTAAAGTTCAAAACGCCTTTGTCGTCCAAAGGTTGTCCCAAAGGATTGATAATCCGCCCCAAAAGCCCTTCGCCGACGGGAACATCGGCGACTCGTTCCGTTCGGCTGACTTTATCTCCGGCTTTCAAAGCGGACGGATGAGTAAGGAAAACAACGCCGACCGACTCTTCGTTCAACGTTTGCACCATGCCGATAACATTTTTTTCAAAAACCAACAATTCGTCCATTTTCACTTCTTTCAAGCCGGACACTTGTGCAACGGAAGCATTGATGGATTCAACGCGACTGACTTGTTCAATTTTCAAGTCCGTTGAAGTTTTTTGAATTGTTTCGTTAATCGCTTCAAAAGTTGTTTTTGCCGTTTTTTCC
>CAVDQP010000036.1:0-2266 GCA_963611245.1 Holdemanella biformis | reverse complement strand
CGTTTGAGGTGACATGTTTTCATTTTTTTCTTTTTGCGCCAATGTTAAAAGAGCCTCTGCCACCTGTTTTGAAAAACTGTCAAGATATTCTTGAAAGTTCCATAAAAGAGTCTTTTCTGCGCAAAGTATCTCTATTCCGCCTATTAAAGAATCTTCCGTTTTATAAACAATTTGAGGCCTATCGGTCTTCAGAAATTTTTTCATCAATTCGACGCAAAGATTTTTATCTTCCGCGTTCAATTCTTTATCGGACACGATTATCACCTGCCCCGTTTTTGAATAAGCGTGCCGAAAATTTTCTTTTTCCTGTTCGGAAAGCTTTTGAATTTTTTCGTCCAACTTCATCAAAATCGCCTTTTCCAAAGAAACGGAAGACAAATCAAATAAAGCGTTTTTGGCTAATTGTTGAAAACTTTCCGAAAACAGATTTTTCAATTCGTTTGAAAAGACACTCTGTTCGTTTTGAAGCCGAGCCACCCACTTTTCCCGTTGGTGCTTCACTTCATCGGCAGCTTGTTCCAAAAGAAAAACTTTTTGTCTTTCGGCGTCGCCCTGCGCTTTTTCCAACAAGGATTGCCGTTCTTGTTGAAAAGAAAAAATTTTCTCTTCATATTCTTTTTTTAATTGAAGAGCGGCGGTTTTGATATCTTGCGCTTCTTTGACTTTTGCGTTGATTTTATCTTGTCGAATCTGTATGACTTTCAAAACAGGTTTATACAACAACTTGTTCAAAATCCACATCAAAAGGAACAAATTCACAATCTGCGCGAAAAAAGTTATCCAATCAATCTGCATTCAAAGACCCTTTATTTTTTGAGAAAAAGAAAAAAACAGATACGTTTTCCGGCTTATTTTGACGCTATCGCCACGGCTGTTTCCCAAAACGGATTGAAATACAAAATCAGAATGGTAATCACGAACGAATAAATCGCCGTGGATTCCACCATAGCCATAGACACAAACAAAGTCCGCGTGATAGTGCCCGCTTCATCAGGTTGCTGTGCGATAGCCTGCAAAGCGGAAGCGGCAGCGTTTCCTTCACCGAAACCGGCGCTGATGCCGCCGATTGAAATACACAAACCCGCCGACAAAACGGAAAACGCTCCGATAAGTGAAATAGGATCCATTATTTTTCTCCTTTCTTGTTTTTTTATTTAAGTCATTTAATAAAGAGGGATTTTTTCGGGAACATACTGTTCCACAGGTTCAACCGATGAAAGATATACCACCGTCAAAAGCAAAAAAATATACGCCTGAATAGCTCCGGTCAACAAACCTAACAGCTGCATGGACACCGGAATAATGAACGGCACCATCGTCATTAAGACCATACCTATCATCACGCCGCTGAAAATATTGCCGTATAAACGAACTGCCAAAGAAAAGACCGATGAAAAATCGCTAACCATATTTAACGGTAACATAAAAGGCACAGGTTCTATAAATTTGCGAATGTATTTTTTAAAACCGGCGTTGCGAACGGCATACACCGGAACGGCGACAAAAACACACAAAGCGAAAGCCGCCGGCGTCGACAAAGAACCGGTCGGCGGATCAAACCACGGAATAAACGTCAAAAGATTGCAAGTCAAAATAAATAAAAACATCGTGCCGACAAGCGACATATATTTTTTGGGATTATCTTGAGAAACGTCATAAATCTGACCTTGAATGGTCATCACCAACCATTCGACCACCGTTTGAAATTTTGACACAACAATTTCATCGGACAATCGCCGCGTGGCGACAAAAGCGAACAAAACCAACAATCCCATGACCACCCATGTAAAAAACAAAGTGGAATTAACGGAAAAAGTCCACAAAGAAAAGAAGATTGTCTTATCAAAATTTTCAGCCATCTGTCTTTTCCTCTTCTTTTAAATCACAAGTTTCACAAGAAACACAAGAATTTTGCTTTTTCAACGCCTCATGTCCGATAAACACATAACGAGTCAGATAAAAGCCGGCGAAACAAATAGCCAAACGGATAAAGTTCCTGTCCGCCACTAAAACAAAACAGGAAAGAAGCAGTACTGTTCTGATTAAAAACGACCAAAACAAAATGATTTTTCTTTTATCATGATTGCAAAAATATTCGACCGTTTTCCATAAAGAATAAAAATAAATGTATCCCAGTATGACGCCGACCGCGAAACAAAAAAAACCGGTGGCGGCAGATATGGACGACAAATTCACAAAATCGGCGGTCTTTGGCAGTTTCATAATTTTTCTCCTTTATCGGATTCTTTTAAGTTTTGTTTTAAAT
>CAVDQP010000035.1:0-10084 GCA_963611245.1 Holdemanella biformis | reverse complement strand
GGCAAAGGCAGAGGCAAATGCCAAAAATGCAAAAATTCAGTATGAGCGGGCGCAAAATCTTTTTAAAACAAAAAATATTTCCGAATCAAAGCTGGACGATGCTCAAGCCGCGTATTTAACCAGCAACGCCGCCGTTTTGCAAGCAAAAGCACAGGCGGAGTTGGCGGAAATTGATTTGAAATATTCCACAATTATAGCGCCGATTTCCGGTCGTATCGGTAAATCGAATTTTTCTCGAGGAGAGCTTATCGGAACGGGTTCCGGCGTTTTGGCGACGATTGTCAGCGTGGATCCGATTTATGCCGCTTTTTCCATCAGCGAAAACGATGTTTTTCTTTTAACGGATATTTTAGGAAAAGACAGAGACATTTCTTCCGTGGAAGTTCTGTTCAAATGGTCGAACGGGCGGGAATATCCTCATGTCGGCGCGTTGGATTTTATCGATTCTTCTTTAAACGAATATTCAAATACTTTGGAAATGAGAGCGGTTTTCCCCAATCCTCAAGGAGAGTTGATTCCGGGGCAGTTCGGCTCTGTTGAAATTAAAAAGAAAACGGCGCAAACGGTTCTGCTTATTCCGCAGATTGCTTTGCAGCAAGATTTGCAGGGGCGTTATGTTTTGGTGGTCGGAAAAGCAAATAAGTTGGAAGTTCGCCGCGTTACAACCGGTGTTGAAAACGGCGATATGATTGTGGTGACGGCCGGTTTGGAAAAAGGAGAAAAAGTTTTACTGGAAGGTTTCCAAAAAGTTGTTGCCGGTATGGAAATCAAACCCGTTGTGAAGGTGTTGTCTTTAAAAACGTCTGATAAAGCCGTTTTGGAAAATACAAAAACCGGTTTGAACGAAAAACAAACTCTGCAAAAAGGAGATGCGCAATGATTGTTGACGCATTTATCAAACGGCCACGGTTGGCGTCGGTCGTTTCCATTGTTTTAGTTTTGGGCGGATTGTTGGCTATCCGAGCGATTCCTTTGGAACAGTATCCGGATATTACGCCGCCGCAGGTTTCTGTGTCGGCCGTGTATCCGGGGGCCAGCTCCGACGTGGTGGAAGAAGCGGTCGCGTTGCCGATTGAAACGGCGGTTAACGGCGTGAAGGGTATGACTTATATGAGTTCATCGTCCGGCGATGACGGGTCTTACAGTCTGACAATTACTTTTGAAGTCGGGACGGATCCGGATATCGCGTCGGTGAATGTGCAAAACAGAATCAAAACCGTCGAATCAAAATTGCCGTCCGAAGTGATTCAACAAGGGGTTTCCGTGACGCCGAAGCAGTCTTCTTTCTTGCAAATGTTGCAGGTTTATTCGCCGGACGGGCGGTATGACGGGTCTTTTTTGACCAACTATGTCAATCTGTATATGAAAGACGAACTGGCCAGAGCGACGGGTGTCGGCGATGTGCACGTTTTCAGCACGTTGGATTACAGTATGCGCGTGTGGTTGGATAATGACAGATTAAAAGCCTTAAAACTTTCCACGGCCGATATTTTAAACGCGATTCGCGGCCAAAATATTCAGGCGGCTGTCGGGCGAATCGGTTCCATGCCGGTGGAAAATAATCAACTGTTTCAAATTTCTTTGACGACCCAAGGGCGTTTTAAAACCGTGAAGGATTTTGAAGATATTATTATCAGAGCCAATCCGGACGGTTCTTATTTGTTGTTAAAAGATGTGGCGCGCGTGGAGTTGGGCGCAAAAAGCGAAGAGTTGCAGACGTTCTATAACGGGACGCCGTCTACGGGTATCGCGATTTTCCAAACTCCCGGGTCAAATGCGGTGGAGGCGGCGGCTTCCATCAATCAGGTTTTGCAAAATTTGAAAAAATCAATGCCGGAAGGAATCGAAATTGAAACGATGTATGACGCCGCGGAGTTTGTCAGCGATTCTATTTATGAAATTGCCGAAACATTGGTTGAAGGCTTTATTCTGGTTATTTTGATTATTTATCTGTTCTTGGGCAGCTTAAAGACGACGCTTATTCCGATGGTGGTGATTCCGGTGGCGTTAATCGGCGCGTTTATAGGCATGATAGCCATGGGCGTTTCCGCCAACACAATTTCTTTACTGGCTTTGGTTTTGGCCATAGGTATCGTGGTGGACGACGCAATTGTGGTTGTTGAAGATGTGGAATCCGTTATGGCGGAACATCCGGAAATGTCTCCGGGCAAAGCGGTTTCTTACTCCATGAGCAGAATTTCCGCGGCCGTGGTGGCAACCGGATTGGTGATGTTGGCCGTGTTCGTGCCTGTGGCATTGGTTCCGGGTATCAGCGGTATTTTGTATCGCCAGTTTGCTATTTCCATTTCCGGCGCCATGTTGATTTCGGTTTTGAACGCGTTGACGTTGTCTCCGGCTTTAGCAAGGATTTTGATGCGACCGCAAAAGACGACTCCTCCGAAATTTGTTCGGTTGTTTATGTCGATGATAGATATTTTGCGGAACGGCTATTCGACGATGGTGCGTTGGTTGGTGCCTTATTCTTTCTGGATTATTCCGGCGATGGCGGGCGTGTTCGCTTTGCTGTGGTTTATGTTTAAGACGACGCCGCAAGGATTTTTACCCGCCGAGGACAGAGGCGTCGTGATGATAGAGGTGCAATTGCCGTCCGGCGCTTCTTGGAATCGGACGAAAAAGATTGTCGACGAGGTATCTTCCCGCGTGTCGGCGATTGATGGCGTGCAAAGCATTATGTCTGTTGTCGGCGCCGGTATGATGAATAACGTGCAATCTTCCAACAGTGCGTTTTTGATTGCCAAGTTATTGCCTTACGATGAACGAAAAACAGCGGAAAGTTCCGCCGACGGCATTATTCGGCAAGTGTGGGCAAAAACGGCGGATATTAAGGAAGCAATTGTTATTCCGTTTAATTTGCCGGCGTTGATGGGCGCCAGCTCTACCGACGGGTTTGAATATATTCTGCAAACGACGGAAGGCAACGCGCCGGAAGAAATTCTTCTTGAAGCACAACGGTTGATTGCCGAAGCTAAAAATTATCAACAAATTCAAAACGTGTTGACTCTTTATAAAACGGACGCGCCGAGAATTAAATTGGATATCGACAGGAAAAAAGCCTATGCTTTGGGCGTGCCTATTTCTGAAGTATTCAATTCGTTGCAGACGGTTTTAGGCGGTATGTATGTGAATGATTTCAGCTACATGGGACGAAATTGGGACGTGCGTGTGCAGGGCGATATCAAAGAAAGAAGCTCTGTGGACGATATTTTTAAAATCAATGTCCGGAATGATAAAGGCCAGATGATTCCTTTACGGTCGTTTGTTTCCGTGTCCAGAACTCTTGGAGCGCAGAGCGTGCAAAGATTTAACAACTACCGTTCCGTGACTTTGAACGGTTCCGCCGCGACGGGATATTCTTCCGGTAATGCGATACAGGCGATGGAGGACTTATCCTACGAAATTTTGCCGAGCGGATACAAGTTTGAATGGGCCGGCACGTCGCGTCAGGAAAAAGAAGCCGCCGGACAAACTTTGTATGTGTTTGCGATGGCGATAGTGTTTTCTTATCTGTTTTTGGTTTCTTTGTATGAAAGCTGGGTCATTCCGATTCCTATTATTTTGTCGGTGGCCGTCGGATTGACGGGGGCGTTGATGACCTTGTATTTCACGGGGACGACAGATGATATTTACGCTCAAATCGGAATGGTCGTGCTTATTTCTCTGGCGGCGAAAAACGCGATTTTGCTGGTGGAATTTGCTCAAGAAGAACATCTGTCCGGAAAATCCATTGAAGAAGCGGCCGTGAACGCGTCTCATCTGCGGTTCAGAGCGATTATGATGACGGCGATTTCCTCTTTGATGGGATTTATTCCGTTATTGACGGCGACAGGCGCCGGCGCTTTATCCAGACGAGCGATCGGAATGGGTATTTTCGGCGGGTTGGCTGTCAGCTCTTCTATCGGTATTTTCTTTATTTCTTTATTGTATGTTGTCTTCCAGAAGGTTTCCGAATTTTTCTGGGGTATGCCGAAAAAGGAAGATTTATAAAGAAAATGACAGCTCTAAAAAAAAGCCCCTTTTCAATTGAAAAGGGGTTTTTATTTTGAAAAAAGGCTATCTTGTTTTTTCTGCCGGCGGATACCCTATGGGTTGGGCGACCTGCACTTTGGAAGAAGGGCCTAAAAGCAAAAGTTGCGATAAAGTTTCTTTGTGAACGGAACCGGCCACAAAAGTGTTTAATCCTTCGCTGGCCGCGTATAAATAAACATTTTGATAGGCCGAACCGGTATGCAAAGCGGAAAGGAAATCCTGATCTTTATCGGTTTTCAACTTGCTTTGATCGGAAACGTAAATCAAAACGGCCGGTGCCGATTCATAGATGGCTTGTTGCATGCCGATTTGAGAACGAATATCCGACACATTCACCAACGTCAACGTGTTAGAAGACGCTTCATACAGATACGCGCCGTTTTCTGTGGCAACGTAAATCAAAAGGTCTTGCGCGTTCATGGCCGTCGGAATGGTCAGTTTGTCGTCGTTGCGGTTAATGCCCGCCGCCGCCCAAAGAATGTTGGAAATTTGTTGTCCGGATAAAGATTTTTCCGAATTAAACGCGCGGTGAGACGATCTGTCTTTCAAAGCCTGCATTAAAGGTTCGCCTCCGGTTATTTGCGGCGACGGCAACGAAATGGTTTGTGTTTGAGCTAAACTCGTCGTTCCGTTTAAACAAACGGCGATTATGGCGGCTCCTGTGATTTTTAAAAGAAAGTTTTTCATATTTTTCTCCTTTTTTATGTTTCTTTTTACGAAATATAATCGAAAATTTTTAAAAAAAGAAGAAAAAAACTTAAAATATTTTTTCAATATGAAACAGATAAATCTATCGTCGTGTATTTTTCAACTTTATTGCACAAACCTAACATATTCGCTCTGTTTGAAGAGGATTGCGCTTTTTGTTCTTCGTCATTGTCCGGTTTGGCGTAATATTCTGCTAAAGAAATACCGGAAAAAACGCCGGATTCAATCATGGCGCGGCACACGTCGGGCGTTAAATTATAAACCACAAAACAATAAGTTGAAGTGCTTGATAAACACCCTAAAACGATGTTTTTTCCGCCAACCGCCTTAAAGGAAGCTACCATATTTTTCCATTCTTGAGAGTTATGAACAAAAGGTTGGATTTCTGCGTTTCCTGAACCTCTTTTTTTATCTTGTAAAATGGATTTAATCTGAAAAGTCGCCAATGTGACATCTGACACAAATTGATTCAAGCGGACTTTGCGCATGGCCATATTGTAACCGGCTAAGCCCCCGACCGATAAAACACCGATAATAGCCAAAACGCCCAGCATTTCAATCATACTTCTGCCGGATTGATGCAAAAGCGCGGCGTTTATTTTGTTCATTTTCATTCCTTTTTTACCGATTCTGTTACAAACCTAGGTACCTGTTTTTGTAACACTATCAGATTACGCAAAACTGCGCAAGTGAAATATCTTTTTTTTGTTACAAAAACAGGTAGGTAGTTTTGTAACACATTGAAATTTTTCGAAAAAAAAATTTAGTTTTTAACACGTTATAATGAACTGTTATCTCTAATTTTCCGGAATAGAAAAATCTGTCGAATAAGTGTTTTTTTCGGAAAATCCCTTTGTCGGGACAAAGGCGTTTTTTTTCTTTGCCGAAAAAATTCAACGGACAAGATAAACGGCTCGTCTTAAAAAAAGATAAAGCCGAATTCTGTTACTTTATCGAAAAATCTAATGTGCAATATAAAAAAAGGGGTGACCTGTAAGCCACCCCGTTTTTCTTAGACTTTTTCAAACGAAATATTTGAAAATCTTATTTTTTTCTCGGATTTTCAATTTCCGCCTGAGCCGCCGCCAAACGCGCAATAGGCACGCGATACGGCGAGCAGGAAACATAAGTCAAGCCGATATTATGGCAGAACTTGACCGTGTCCGGATCTCCGCCATGTTCGCCGCAAATACCCAATTTGATATTCGGACGAGTGGCTTTCCCTTTTTCCACAGCCATTTTCACCATAGAACCGACACCTTCCTGATCCAAAGAGGCAAACGGGTCTTTTTCATAAATGCCCTTTGCCACATATTCAGGCAGGAAAGAACCGGCGTCGTCACGGCTCATACCTAAAGTTGTCTGAGTCAAGTCGTTGGTGCCGAAGCTGAAGAATTCCGCTGTTTCGGCGATTTTATCCGCGACAACACAAGCTCTCGGCAATTCAATCATGGTACCGATATGGTATTTCAACTGCATACCGGCTTCTTTCATGACTTCTTCGGCGGTTTTGACAACGGCCGCTTTCGCGATGTCAAGCTCTTTTTTAGAGCCGACCAACGGAATCATCACTTCCGGTTCAATCGTGACGCCTTCTTTCTTTGAAACTTCAATCGCCGCTTCAAAAATAGCGCGTGCCTGCATTTCGTTGATTTCCGGATATGTCAGACCCAAACGGCAACCTCTGTGTCCCAACATCGGGTTGGCTTCGTGCAATTGCGCCGTTCTGACACGAACAACGTCGACGGAAATACCCAATTCTTTGGCGACTTCTTCCTGTTCTTCCGGTTTGTTCGGCAAAAATTCGTGTAAAGGCGGATCCAGCAAACGAACCGTTACCGGCAAACCTTTCATAATCGTGAACAAATCAATAAAGTCTTGTCTTTGATACGGAAGCAGTTTTTCCAACGCTTTGCGTCTGTCTTCTTCTGTTGTGGACAGAATCATTTGACGCATATGGATAATCCGTTTCGGATCAAAGAACATATGTTCTGTTCTGGCCAGACCGATACCTTCGGCGCCGAAATTACGAGCGGCTTGCGCGTCTAACGGCGTTTCGGCGTTTGTCCGAACTCCCAAAGATTTGATTTCGTCAACCCAGCCCATAAATTTACCGAAATTGCCGGTCATTTCAGGTTGAACCAATTTCATGGCGCCTTTGATGACTTCGCCCGTGCTGCCGTCCAAAGAAAGCATATCGCCTTCTTTTAAGACCAAATCGCCGACGGTCAATGTTTTTGCGTCATAGTCGATTTTAATCCCGGGAACGCCGGAAACACACGGTTTGCCCATACCTCTGGCCACCACGGCCGCGTGAGAGGTCATACCGCCTCGGGCCGTTAAAATACCTTCGGAAACATGCATACCGCTGATGTCTTCCGGAGATGTTTCAATACGGACGAGAACAACTTTGCGTCCTTCCGCTTTTGCCGATTCGGCGTCTTGCGCGGAGAAAACAATCTGTCCGACGGCCGCTCCGGGAGAAGCCGGAAGCCCTTTGGCAATAACGTCTCTTTTAGCGCCTTTTTCAAACATCGGGTGCAATAATTGATCCAAAGCGGAAGCATCTAAACGCATAATTGCCGTTTTTTTGTCGATGAGTCCTTCCTCGGCTTGTTCAACGGCGATTCTCAAAGCCGCCGCGCCGGTTCTCTTTCCGTTTCGGGTCTGCAACATCCAAAGTTTGCCGTCTTGAATGGTGAATTCCATATCCTGCATATCTTTGTAGTGTTGTTCCAAAGTGTGACGGATTCCGTCCAATTGTTTGAATGTTTCCGGAAATTCTTCTTCCATGGAAGGAAGATCAATTCCGCGGCGCTCTTTAACGATTTTTGTCATCGGTTGCGGTGTGCGGATACCGGCCACAACATCTTCACCCTGCGCGTTTTTCAAATATTCGCCGTAGAAAATGTTTTCACCTGTTGCCGGATCTCTTGTAAAGCAAACGCCCGTTGCGGAATTGTCGCCGGAGTTTCCGAAGACCATCGCTTGAACGTTCACGGCTGTTCCCCAAGTTTCCGGAATGTTATTCATCTTTCTGTAATAAATGGCTCTTTCCACCATCCAAGAAGAGAATACCGCGCCGATGCCGCCCCACAACTGATCATACGGATCCTGCGGAACGGGTTTTCCTTCTTTGTCGCAGATTTCTTTGTATTCGGCAATAACTGCTTTCAATTGGTCAACGGTCATTTGATTGTCGAATTGATAACCGTTTTCTTCACGGACTCTGTCCAAAACCTTTTCAAACAAAGAACTGTGAACGCCCAACACCACGTCCGCATACATCTGCAAAAAACGACGATAGCTGTCGTAAGCGAACTTTTCATTTCCGGATTTTTTCGCCAGACCGATAACTGTTTTGTCATTCAAGCCCAGATTCAAAATCGTGTCCATCATTCCCGGCATGGAAACTCTGGCGCCGGAACGGACTGAAAACAGCAGAGGATTTTCCTCATCGCCGAATTTGCGTCCCAATTTTTCTTCCACTTCTTTCAAAGCGGTCAAAACTTGCTCTTTTAAATCCTCAGGATAAGAGTGTTTATTTTCATAATAATATGTACAAACTTCCGTTGTAATTGTAAATCCCGGAGGAACAGGAATGCCGATGCTGCTCATTTCCGCCAAATTAGCGCCTTTGCCACCCAGCAGATTGCGCATGTCGGCGCGGCCTTCAGCCTTTCCGTCTCCGAAAGTATAAACCCATTTTGTCATGGACTTGAACCTCTATTTAATTGTTGAAACCATAAAATATCCGTCCCGTTCCCAAAGCAGGAGTAAAAAAACAATCGGAATGGATATTTTTTTACCCACATTTTGTAGCACTTTTATCTTTTAAAAACAAGCGGTTTTTTTATTCATTTCATTTTTTTTGAAAATAGATTTTTCAAAAGCCCTTTAAAGTTTCGATATGGGATAAAACTTTGCTTTTTTCGGCCGAAAAACACATAAAAGGATTGAACAGTCCTTTTGGGCCATAAAAAATTTCGACCGGTTTTGAACGGCCGGTCGATTTTTATCAAGTCTTTTTATTTAGAGTCTTTTTTTATTTAGATAAGGGTAGGGGGATTATTTTTCTCCGACATTTCCCGTCAGATTAAAAAGAGTCAAAAGAGATAAATGTTTTTCTTTCAGCTTTTCTTTATCCGATTTGCAAGCCGTGCCGGAACAGACGGAAAAAGTGCCGTTCCCTTGCTTGAGCTGGTAAATCATATTCCCTTCTGTGTCATAATGGCGCACATTGTTTCGGAAATATTCCTCTATTTGCGTTCCTTGCTTTGTTTGGACCGTTTTAACAAAATGAACTACCCAGCCGCTGCCGTCCATGGTTTCTTTTTTTAAAGAACCGTCGGAAAAACGCGTCATTTTTATATTTGCAAAAGAATAAGATTCCTTATCATTAGAGATTTCTTTTTTTGAATTTTCTTTGTTTTTTAAATCTTCAAATTCTTTTTCCAGATTTTTTAAGGAGTATTCTTTCAGCATCTTTTTCCTCTCTTTAATTGACAATTTAATATTTAACTTTTTATATCTTAAAAAAGTTTTGAAAGTTTGTCAATAATTTTAATTATTTTTCTTTTTTATTCTTTTTTTACAAGATACGCCTTTATGCCGACGGCTTGAGCGCCTTCGACGTCTTTTTTCAAATTGTCGCCAAGCATAACCGTCTGTTCCGGACGGAGTTGAAGCTTTTCCAAAGCTTTGAAAAAGATGTTCGGATTCGGTTTATCGCAATTCGTTTCATCATTAGTCACCATAAAGTCGATATATTTTTGCACCTTTAATTTCCGCAGCTTCCTTGCCTGAATATTTCCGAACATATCCGACACCAGACAAACGGGGAGGTTGTTTTCTTTCGCCTGTTTCAAAAAAGCGATTGCTTCTTTTTCCGGACGTATGCGCCGAATAAAATCATTCCAAAAAGCCGTTTCCGCTTTTTCGGCCAAATCCCAAGCATACGGCACGTTTTTGTCTTCCAATATCTGTTTAAAAACCAAAAAACGCGAATGATCGGACGGTCGAGCGTTTTCGACGTTTTTTTTCAAAAGAGAAGAATACAGACGGATAAAAGAATCAAAATCCATATATTTTTTGAAATATTTGTGCACTTGACGCAAAGCGTAATCGTTCGCCTTTGAAAAATCGTAAAGAGTGTCGTCTAAATCAATTAAAACGCCTTTGACACAAGATAAATCCGTCAATGGAAATTTTAACGTCATATAGGCCTCCTTTTCCAAGTTTTTTCCGCTTTTTGCTTTTTAACTTTTCAAAAAACGATTGTCAAACGGAATAGTTTAAAAAATGTGTTTTTTTTACTGGATTTTTTTTA
>CAVDQP010000034.1:1989-10137 GCA_963611245.1 Holdemanella biformis | reverse complement strand
CCGTCATTGATGAATTCTTGCCGTATTTCACCGACTTTTTTGTTTTCCGCGCCGTCATTGATGAATTCTTGCCGTATTGTGCTGCCTTTTTTGTTTTCCGCGCCGTCATTGATGAATTCTTGCCGTATTTCGCTGCTTTTTTTGTTTTCCGCGCCGTCATTGATGAATTCTTGCCGTATTTCGCCGACTTTTTTGTTTTCCGCGCCGTCATTGATGAATTCTTGCCGTATTTCACCGACTTTTTTGTTTTCCGCGCCGGAATTTACCTTTTCTTCGTCCATTTTATCCTCCTGTCTTAAGCGTCCTTATCTTTATATGCCAGTATAACAAAGAAAAAATATTTTGTCTATAATATTCTATATTTTTACGGATTTTAAAAATTTTGCCAACGTTTTATTGGTTGTTTGCGCCTGTTTCGGTGTGATAAGCAGCTTTCCTTTTTTATCGGTAACCTGCAAAGGAGCAAAATAAAGCGGGTTGGTTATCAAAATTTTCCACGCTTTATCCTGATTGACGGCCGCCAAATTCAAATAATTGGTAATCAGTTGTTTTGCGTCCACCGGTAAATGCAAAGGCGCCAGTTTTTCAATGAAAGAACGAATGATTTTCCGTTTTTGTTCTTCCTTTTCCTGCATTTGAGATAAAAGGTCGGTCGTTCTGTCAATCAATTCCTGCCGGCGTTTTTTTAAACGCAATCCTTCCTCTTCATGTTCTATTTCAATGTATTCCAAAATAACGGCGTGCCAAAAATCTTCCGGCTTGTAATATTTTTCCAGAATGTCCAGCATTTTGAAAATGGATAAATCCTCTGTTCTGGGATTCCCCAACAGATAAAGAATCATGCGCCGCAAATCTTCTCTTAATGTGCGGTAAACATTCGAATCAGAAAGGTTTTCCAAATGTTTCGGGGTAAGCCGCAAGGAAGGAGCGTCCCTTAAAACCGCTCTGTTATTATAAAGTAATTGATACAGTTCGGCGCATCTTTGAGAAATGGATTTGTCTTCCTTGGCAATATCCGCGGGAACAGGGGGCGTGCTCGCCATGTTATTCATTCTTGACTCCTTATCTTTTCCAATACTTTATTGATAAGATAAAATCCCCGAGATTTCAAGAAGTTATTTCAAAAAATATTTTTTAAAGAAAAAAGCGTAAAAAAACGATGAAAGTTGTTGACAAAATATTTTTTATCAGTTAACGTCACAGATAAGCAAGGGATTTCTTATGAAAAAAGGAGCAGAAAAATGACAAAAGAAAATAAAAACAACACTCAAATGACGGCCAAAAAGAAAAAATTGTCTTTAAAGGCGGCAGCGATTGTCGCGACGGTGGCGTTGACATTGGCGTCTTTAACCGCTTGTCCGAAAACTCAGGCACAGAATCAGGGTCAAACACAGACGCAAACTCAAACACAGACGCAAACTCAAACGCAGACTCAGACACAAACTCAGGCTCAAACCCAGACGCAGGAGCAATCTGCTCAAACGCAGCAAAGCCGGCCGGAACAAAAAGAGGACATTGATGCCTTTTTGGCTCAAAAATATGTGGACGATCCGACTTTGTCCGATGAACAAAATAATTTTTACGAAAGTTCTTTGGTCTATATTCAAGCCGCGGCGGCAATTTGGGAAGAAAAAGAATCGGATTATGATTTGACATTCGCCGGAGTGGCTTTGAGATCCTGCTATAAAACGGCCGGATATACGGAAGAGGAAATTAAAGCTATTACGAAACAAGCGATGAAAGTGGAAGGAACTTATCAGGAAAAATATGAATATTTGAAATCTTTCTATCCGAAAGAAGACAAACAAGCGGCAAATGATAATTCTTACACGGTCGTTCAAAGCGCCGAAAATTCGTTGATGGTTGACGACAGACAAAAGGTCAACGAATAGTTTTTATAGTCCAACAATCGTTAAAAAAGCCGTCCCTTCCGGATGGCTTTTTTTATTCTTTTATATTTTTCCGGATTTTGGTATACTGAAGTCAATACGAAAATTGAAGGGATTTTTTCATGTCTTTTTTCTTCAAAATTTTTTATGTGGCGCTTTTTTCTTTTTTAACGTTTTCGCCGTCTTTTGCGGCTGTTGAAAACTGCAAACAGTTGAAAAGCAGAATAAAAATCGATTTGAAAAATTACAGTGATGCCGAATGTCAACAAATCTATGAATTTTATTCCGAGGTCGACAAAGGAAGCAAAAATATCAATTTAGACTCGGTCGAAAAACAGTTGGAAGATACCGACTTTTATAAAGATAATAAAGAAGTAACGTGCATAGGACAAGGGTATAGTATGTCCCAGGCATTTGTTTGCGAAGGCAATAACGATAAAAAGGAAGGAGACCTTTTTTCTCTTATAGAGGATATCGCCAACGGGAAAAGAGGCGATGGTTTTTCCGAGGAGACTTGTTTGGGGTTGGCTAAAGCGTTCGGGGCAAAAGGAATGATCACGGATATTGATGATCTGCGAGAATTTTTGCAAGACAACTTGCCTAAAAATGCCAACGGCGAGTATACTTTAGACATTAAGAAAGGGAATTACGGCAACTATTCTGACACTACGACGTGTACAGGGTCGGCTTCTTTTTGTGTTTTATATAATAAAGAAAAAATAACAAAGAGCGTCAATGAGGTTTTGACCGCCCAAAAGGAAAAAGAACTGACCACCAAGTATTTAGAAGATGATAACTATATAGAATTGATGAAGATTTTGGCCGGAAATACCAAGGGTGAAGATTTTTCTTCAATGTCAAACGATGATTTTCGAAATCTTTTTACTAACGATACAGAATTACAGTCGTTAGGAAATACGGTCGCCAATTTCAATGCAAAAGCCGGAAATTATTATAAAACATCGGTTTATGAAAAAACTTTGGCTCAGTGGCGCGAAACGGGCGGTTGTTGGGTTTGCCCGTTGTTTTCGGATTTGTTTGACACGTCCAACTGGCTGGCGACGAATATTTACGAAAAATTGCGGATGCCGGTGTTGTCTTTGTTCAGTGTCGGGTTGGCTTTGTGGCTGGCTTTTAAGGTTATGCAGTATGTGACGACTTTTTACGGGGCGAATTTTGCAAAATTCATCACGGAAATCGCCGCTATTTTATTTAAAGGTATTATTGTCGGTGTTTTGTTAAATTCCGGTTCGGGTATTTTGTCCGATTATATTATCTCTCCTTTGGTCAGCGCGGCGACGGAATACAGCGAACAAGTCATGAGTGTGACAGATGAGTTTTATTCGACATCGTCGGATAAAACAGGTTTTGTTTTGAATGTTGACGGGTCGACATTATGCTCCAATAATAAAAGAACGAATCCGTATCCTAATGAAGATTTGGTGTTCGGCGAAGAAATTCATAACGATTTTTCGTGTTTAATCCGCACGGTCGGTGCAAAACTTTTAACCGGTATGTCGGTCGGCACGGCGATGTTGGCAACTATCTTCAGCCAAGATTCTTTCTGGGAAAAATTGTTTGTTTTCCGTTATCCCGACGTGTTGTTTGTCGCGTTGATGATTGTGATGGCACATGCCTTGTTGATTATTGTTTTCCCCTTTAAATTGATAGAAGTCTTTATCAGATTTGCGATTGTCGGGGCGTTATTGCCGATATTTATCATTGCTTGGCCGTTTCCTTCCACAAGAGGCATTTCTGAAAAAGGGAAAAATCTGTTGATTACTTCTTTATTTACGATGATAGGACTGGTTGTTTTCGTGACGATCGGAGTTTGTATGATTATGGCGGCGGTGCCGGCTGATTTAAGCGATATTTTAACAACGGGGGAAGATCTGAAAAACGGGGAAATTCTAAAACAATACCGACAGTATTTAAGTGTCGGTCAAATTATGATGATTCCGTTTACGATTTTTGCTTGTGCGTATATTTCAATTAAAATGTTGAATATGGTGCCTGATATGACAAAGAAAATCTTCGGTTCCAAGTTGGGCAAGACTTCCGGCGCCGCCAAAGCTTTATTCGGCGCGGCCGTTTTTGCACCGAAACAAACGATTGATACTTATCGAAAACAGAAAAAAACGGAACAGGAAAAAGAAAAAAAGCGTAAAGAAGAAGAAAAAAGAAAAAAAGCAAAAGAATAAAAAGCGACTGAAAAACAGAAGATAAAACTGCAATATCAACCTTATAAAAGATGAAAAGATTAAAAAAATGAACACATATATCTGGATTTTTATAATAATATCGGCTTTGGTGGGACTGGTGGTCTTTTATTATTTTTTGGGGCTTTTCGTGAAGTTTTTATGGATGATGTTCCCGTCCTTGATTTGTTTCGGCATCGGAAATATGATTTTTTTCGCCGTAAAGGGGTGGACGGGAATTTTCTTTTATATCATCGGTGTTTTGGTCAGCTTCGCTTTGTATTTTTCGTGGAAAGAAAGCACGGTGTATACAAAAGGGGAAGATCTGTTGTGTGATATTTTCGGATAAGCTTGTTTTGATTTTTTCTTTCGGTAAAAAGCACTTTTTAGAAAGTGCTTTTTTTATTTTGCTCTTGTTTTTGCGGAAAAAAAAAGCTATTCTGAAAAAAAATTTATGTGGTGAGGATTTATTATGAAACATTTTTCCGTCGCTCTTTCCGCTTCGCTTGTTTTGGTTGCTAATATGTCACGGGCTTCTCTTGTTGAAAAAGACAACAATGTTGAAGAGACGGCTTTGGATAAATTGGCAAAATTGCAATCAAACGGAGGAACTGTCAAACTGGCCGATTCGGATTTGAAAAAAAGCTTTTTGTCACAAAAAGGAACTCTGTTTTTCGGACGCGGAAAAACGGAAATTGTTAAGGACGGCTCCATCGCGAACAGAGGCACTTCTTTATGCTATGCGAATACGGTTTATGACGAGATGAGTTGGAATGATGATTTCAATTATTTGGAAAATCGAAAAAAGTGCACGGCCGGAAACACAATATCCGCTTATTCTAAGGAAATTTTTAAATGTCCTGTCGGCACTTATTCTCCAAAGGACGATTGCAACTGTTATCCTTGCCCGAACGGAGAGTATGCGGCGGCAGAGGGGGCTGCTGCCTGTGATGTGTGTAATACGACGGCCGGTTCAATTACCTATTACAGTACAGGTACCGAATGTAAAACGTGTCCGAGCGTGGAACAGGGGTTGTTTTCCGGTGTTAACAGTTCTTTATCCGGTTGTATTACGTGCCCTCGAAATTATTTTTTAAGTCAGGGGCGTGAAACCGATAGATTCCTTTCGGTTGAAATGGACACTTCCGGAAAACAAACATTAAGAATGGGAGCGTATGTCCCTCGCGGGGTTTGTTATCCTTGTCCGAACGGGGAAATCGATGTTTTAGGCGAATGCAAGCTGTGTGGTTTCAGAGAACAAATGTATGAAGATGTATGGTATCAAGTTCCTATTCGGTATGATTCTGTTCTTGGAAGATGTACGGATTATACTTGTGATCTCGGCGAAGTCAAGGTTATAGGGGGAACTTGTAAAGCCTGTGATTCGGATGAAATCCCAAATGCCTTAAAAACAGAATGCATTCCTTGCAACGGATCTAACGAAGTTGTTATGACGTTTTTGGAAGAAGATGGCTGGACAATGAAATGTGTTCCGTGTAAGGCAAACGAGGTGAAGTCCTTTGTGGACGGTCAATGGGTTTGTCAGGAACAATCAATAGCAAATCCTACGGAATGCGGAGCAGGGGTTAATTTTATTCTTTTGACGAATAGACTGGATAACATCAAAAAGGATCCCGCTTGTTTGGAAGTTGTTAACGGACAAAGGGTACAGGCGCCTCTTTACAAAATACAAAAATGTGACGCGGCGAAAACAAACGGCGGTTATATTCAATACGGACCCGTGTTGAAAGATGGCAAATGGGATAGCAGTCAATCTAATGTTCATATGGATGGTTGGATTGGCGAAAATGTGATTGCTTGCGGTGATGCCAGAATCGGCGGGGACGCAACTGTCTATTATGGAAGCACGGATAAAGTTCCTTTTTTGAAAAAAGGAGAAAACGGGGCGGAAAGCCAGAATTTAGAGGTGACGGTTGACACTCTCGTTTTAACAAAAGCAAAAATCGGCGTCCAATCGAAGGACGGGGTTCATGAAGGAGCGACAGTGATCGGTTCTGAAAATGAAAATCAATCTAATGTTTTGTTTGGTTCTATTGAAGAGAGATCTTCGACAATAAACGTCGCAGGAAGGGAAATAGAGATTTATAATTATGTCGCTGTTGAATCCGCCGGCCCGGAGATTAAAGGAAACGTGCAAATTTTAAGTTCTGCTTCCGGTGTTGTGAGTACGGATCGTGTTTGGATACACGGGTCTCCAAAGATTTCAAGCGCCAATCAAAATGTTGTGATTACCGGAAATACGCAGATTTACGATTCACCGACGATTACAGGAGGACAGTTGCAAGGGTCAACAATTATTTGTCCTCAGGACGAAGCTCTTGGTCTTGGCGAGTGTAATCCCGTTATTTCCGGTTCTTTGATTGACGGGGCGTGGGTTGCCGAAAACGCAAACATATCCGGTCCGATAGGACAGCCTATTTCCGGAGCTGTCCTGTTAAAAGGAGATGTCAGAGTTTGCCCGAATACGAATAATTGCTATCCTTCTATTTCGGGGGGGACAGTTTCTGCTTTCGCGCCAAGAAAACTTGTTTTTTCAAGCGGGTCCATTTATGGCGGCGAGTTTAAAGATGTAACAAACATCTCGGTCTCTAAAGGTGCTGGTTCTACCGGTCCTATTTTCTATGGCGGGGTTTTTTCCGGAACGGCGACTATTTCCGGAGATCCTATTTTTTCTGATAATGTAAATTTGTGTATAAATCCGAATAACACTTTTAAAATTGTTTATGACACTGACGGGTGGAATGTGAATGCTTCAAATGAAGATGCCGGCGTTTCTTGCGACATCGTGTACGGTGGTTCCGAACAATACAAAAACGCTTTGTTGAGTGCAGAAGACTGGTTGGAAGGACAGGTGGATGAATTGGGAAATCCGGTTTCTTTAGACAGCACGCCGGCCGGATACACGGATAAAATCATTGCTCATCCATCGGATCCGAACAGTTGCATGTTGTTGCGTATCAGTGATCCCAGAGAAAATCCAAATTATGATGCCGTGGCTTGTGAAACGTGTCGAAAAGATTATGCTATCCCCAGCGCCAGTTCAAAAGCGTGTAATAAAGATGAGGGATATGAGTATAATTCCAGTACTAAAAAATGCGGACTTGTGTTGGCAACGGGGGAAACAATTGAGGTAGAACCTGATTGCGGAGAGGGGTATACGCTCAACAGTAAGGATAATATTTGTGAAAAAGACGGAGTTGCTACGATTAAAAAATGTGACAGCGGGTATTCTTATGATAAAGACGCTAACACTTGTTTTTTGGACGGAAGTTCTTTATTGACGCAGACGTGTGCTAATTTAGGTTCGACAACAGCGCCTGAAGGATGGTGTCTTTATAACACTTGTAAAGTAATCGGTTCCACTCGGGGATATAAATGTGAAAATCTGTGTCGCGGGACTTCAACTGATTGTTCTGTTGAAAAAACAGGGGATACGAAATTGCCAAAAGGAGTTTACTCCGAATCAACTTATCAGGATAAACTTCTCAGTTTGTGTCAGGAGGTAAACGCGAACGCGACGCCTGATACGGTCGACGTTAGTTCTTTATGTCAAGCTTGTCCTGTCGATGACGTGTGCACGGAAACAACGGATTTCTATTGCTCATCGGATATTGATGTGACATGTCGTTGGCGAGAGTCTGATTCTGCTTTGCCGATATCTTATTGGACATTTTCTTATAAAAAGTTTTTACCGCCTATTTCAGAAACGTGCTCGTCTGATACGGATAAATACAGTTTTTCTGTTCAAACGGATTCTGGAAAAGAGACAAGAAATTATTGTTTAAACACAAAAGAGGTGAGTAAGCTCTGTCCTTCGGATATGTGTGCGTCGGATATTTACGTTAGTCAACAGTGGTCTATTGGGAATAGATATATGAAAAATTCCGCAACTTTGGTGACTGTTGCCGGTTCAGAAGGACTTGATCCTTATTGTTCGCTGACCGTCGAGGGAAGTCCTACCATTTCCGGCGGTAAAATATTTGGGACTACCTCTATTTCTGGTGGAACTATTTCTAGCGGACTGGTTTCTAGTTCCAATA
>CAVDQP010000034.1:0-1892 GCA_963611245.1 Holdemanella biformis | reverse complement strand
CGGAGGATTTGTTTATGGCGGAACTATCTCTGAAACGACTGTTACCGGCGGAACTATTAAAGGAGGAACTATATTAAATTCAACGATTTCTGGTGGAACTATCAATGGAGGAATTATCTCTGAGCAAAACATATCTAGTGGAACATATAACTGATATGAATAAGCATTTTCAAAATATGAAAGGTGATTTAGAAAAGCTTAGGGTTTCGTTATACAATTTTTATGATAAGGTATGGCAGTAATCTTTTAAAAACAGATGATGTTTATATTTTTTGTCAGGCCTTAGGGATTTGTCAGATCTTATGGACAAGTTCTTTTATTTCCTCTTGCTTTAAGAATATGTCTGAACAAAGTTTTTCAGAAAAACGGCAAGTGGCTAAAAGTCTATCGGCAGATAGACCGTAAAAGAAGTTCCGTCCTCTTTGGAGCTTTGAATGTCCAACAGTCCGCCGTGTTGCTGAATAATTTGTTTCACGATGCCTAAGCCTAAACCTGTGCCGTTGGTCGTCCCTCGGGTGGATTGTAAACGGTAAAAACGTTCGGTCAGACGGGATATTTGAGACGCCGGAATAGGATTCCCCGTATTATGGACGCATATGGCCGCGACTTGCACGGTTGAATCGGTTTGCGGTATGTTCCATTCTTGCGGAAATCCGGAGGCAAGAGAGGCTTTTATGGTAATTTCGCTGCCTTTTTCGCCGTATTTAACGGCATTATCCACCAGATTTTGAAAAACGCGGTATAAATCGTTTAAATTCCCTTTTAACCGCGGAATGTCGTGAATATATTTGACCGTGATTGTCATTTGATTTTTGGCCGCGATATGTTGAAAACTGTGTTGAACGGACAGCAACAAATCTTGAATTAAAATAACATCGTTTTGTGTTTGCGGCGTGGAAGAATGCAGTTTCGTTAAAGAAAGCAAGTCTTGAACCAATTGTGTCATACGTTGAGTTTGTTCGGCCATCATATTCAGAAACTTTTCCCGCATTTGGCTGTCTTCCTTGGCCGGTCCCTGCAAAGTTTCAATTAAACCGGACAAAACGGACAGAGGCGTTTTTAATTCGTGACTGGCGTTGGCAAAAAAATCTGTCTGATTTTGTTCTGTCTGCCGATAAAGAGTAATGTCATGCAACGCTACGACCAAACAAGCGTTGAATTTTGTCACGGCGGGCAATCGTTCAATTCTGGCTCGGAAAAAATAAACGGTTTCTTTTTCTGTCGGCAAGGAAAATTCAATCACTTCCTTTGATTGTTTGTCTTCAAGGACTTTCGATAAAGCAATCAGAAAATCTTTGTCTTTTATAAACGAAGAGATTTCTTTTTCGATTAAAGAAGTATGAAAAAGCGAACGCGCGGCTTTGTTTTCTCCAACGACTTTTTTATCAAAGTCCAACATCAACAAAGGATCCGGCAGGTTGTCGATAATCGCGGCGTCGGAAAGAGTTTGTGCTTCCAAAAGGCCCATACGCGTCTTCCAGTTTTCTTTTAATTGAGACAAGGCGTCCGAAATTTTACTGACTTCCGCGTGCGTGCGAGGGGAAAGAATTATTTTTTGCTTCTTTTTTTTGAAAACAGAAGCGGCAACATCGTCGGATTGTTCTTCTCCGTCCATAGGTTTTCCGGATGTAAAACGGCGCAGATGAGAAACAAACTTTTCCAATTCATATAAAAACGGCAAAATCAAAACGACGGTTAAGGCGCCGGCCGACAAAAAAGAAAATAACGCAATGTAAGGATCCAGCTCTTTTGTCAATACCAACAAAAGCAAAATAATCGCCAAAGGTATATTTAAAACAAAAAGTCTTTCCGTTGAATGAAGAGAAACTTCTTTAGATTTTCCGACTTTATTTTTTATTTTCAATTTTCGTCTCAATTTGATACAAATATAG
>CAVDQP010000033.1:2809-10214 GCA_963611245.1 Holdemanella biformis | reverse complement strand
GTATTAAAATTTGTTTGGCTATAAAGGAATTTTTTTGTGAAAAAACACTCTGTTTTTTTGGGCTTTGCCTCTTTAATTTTCTTTTTTCATTCTTTAACTTCTGTTCGTGCGGATGTTCTGGGAAATAACTGGGTTGACGCTTTGAACAGCATTATGTCCGGGACGTATGTGACTGTTCGGACGGACAGTTATGGCGATATGTCCGGTTCAATTAATATAAATAAAACAAATCCCGTATGGACGCAAGATGTATCGTCTTCCTGTGTCGCTAAAGGGACTGTCAGAACGGTTTCCGGCGTGAATTATGTGGCCCAAGCTTGTTACACAGGCGCGGAAATTACCAGTTCGACAATAGATAATTGGCAATCTAAATGTGACGCGGGGAACTCCTCTTATTGTTCGGGGGGGAGCTCAGTTAAAGGAGTAACATATAAAAAAATAGCTAATACATGTTATGAAGATGACAAATCTCATGCAGCATATACATGTTATTCTTACTCAATAGTTGTGCCCGTCACTCAAGATTGGGCTGCAGATGGGGATGGCAGTTCTCCATACGCCGTTTTGGAAGTCAATAAGGGCAGCACTTTAACCTTTGCCGGTGCGGGGGCTGCAAATCTTGTGCCCGTGACTGTAAAAGGTATCATCTTTGATATTGTGATAAAGGACACAACATCGACCAATAATTACATCAGTTTTGACGGCAGTAATGGATTGTCGGGCTCCGACGCCGCTAACACAAACGGTTTTATCTTTAATAACAATTCCGATGCTACTTTTAAAATATCCGACAGTTCGGAAGTCAAATCTCTTGATTATTTGGAATTTCGGAATTTTTATCGCGCTTTTGATTTGCAAAATGCCAACAAGGTTTTGGTGACCGGTTTTGGCGAGCTGCGGTTTACGGGGAACAAAGTCAATGATACGACCAGCGGTGGCGCGGCTATTCGAACGCAAGATAATTCTCAATTGAATATTTTTGAAGTGACCGGTAACGCGACATTTACAAATAACCGTGCTGCGGGCGCCGGCGGTGCCGTGCAAAACGCAAAGTCTGTGTTTATTAACAAAAACGCCTCCTTTGTCGGAAATGAATCCGCTCTTTATTCCGGAACCAGCATTACCGGAGGCAGCCATGGTGGCGGCGTGTATAATAAAGGGTCGTTTTTGGTCGGGTATTCGGCCACTGCGACGGGAGCCGAATCTATTTCTTCGGTTGCCAATTTGACTTTGACTTCCAATAGAGCCTATAAAGACGGGGGCGGTATTTATAATGATGGGTCCGTTTTCGTCAGCGATAATACATTCAACACAACAGGTGGAACGGTAAAGGTTTCCGGCTCTTTGATCGCTACCGAAAACACGGCCGGTATAAATAGCGCGGGCAGTGGCGGCGCCATTTACAATTTATCCGGCGGATATAATAAGGATGTAGGATATTCTTCGTTGCAATTTATTGTGACGCAGTCGGGAACTTTTTCCGGCAATACGGCTAATTCCGGTAACGGGGGAGCGATTTATAATGCCGGTGGTATCAGCTTCGGCAACTTGGCTACGTTTGAAAACAATATTGCCGGTAATGGTGGCGGCGCGTTGTATAATACAAAAACAGGCGTCAGTTTTGAGGGAGAAACTTATTATAAATCCGGATATATGGTGTTTAAAAATAACATATCGTTTACATCAAATACCGCTTCTTCCGGTTCCGGCGGCGCAATTTATAACGAAGGGCTTCTCTCTGTTGCCGGCACGGGTACTTTTGCAAACAGCACTTCCGGCGGCAGTGGCGGCGCGATTTACAATAACGGCACTTATGGCGAGGGATCTATTACGATTTCCGGCACGGGTACTTTTTCGAACAGCACAGCCAACAGCGGTAATGGGGGCGTGTTGTATAATGTCGGCGGAGCTTCTTTTTCTGTCGGCAATACGGCTACCTTTATTTCGAACAAAGCGGAGGCGGGATTGGGCGGAGCCATTTATAACGACGCTTCGACGGTTTCTTTAAAAAGTGCGACTTTCGGTCAAACTTCCTCGGGGAGCAGCGCGTTAAGTGGCGGAGCGATTTACAATACAAACGGCGGAACGGTTACCATTTCCGGCAATGCCGATTTTGTGGACAGCTTGGCATCTTCCGGTTCCGGTGGTGCAATTTACAACACCAATCTCATTACAATTACAGGGAATTCCAGTTTTACAAACAGCAATTCCGCCACTGCAGGTGGTGCTATTTACAACACAAAAACGGTCACGATTTCCGGCACGGGTACTTTTTCGAACAGCACGGCCAACAGCGGTAGCGGCGGCGCGATTTATAACGCTGAAGGAGCTTCTTTTTCTGTAAATAATACTTCTTCCTTTACTGCCAGCAAAGCGGAGGCTGGATACGGCGGAGCTGTATATAACGATGCTTCGACTCTTACTTTAACCAACGCTTCTTTTAACGACAGCAGCGCGTTAAGCGGTGGTGCGGTTTACAATACAAACGGCGGAACGGTCAATTTGGTTGTTTCCGGTGCTGTGACAACTTTTGATGCAAATCGTGCCGGTTCATCGACAACAAATTGCAGTATTTCCGGTTATTGTTTGGGGGGCGCGATTTATAATTCCGCTGATTCTACTTTGTCTTCCGGCAATTTACAGGCGACGAATAATCTGGCTTATTTAAAAGGCGGTTTTGCTTACAATCTCGGGACATTAAGCCTTTCGGGTTCCACGACGTTTACGGGGAACTCCGCAGGTTCCAGCTCGGGCGGTTCCGCGGCCAATGGTTTAGGGGGCGTTTTCTTTAATGCAGGAACGGTTACTTTAGGCGCCGGAACGGGAACAACCATGACGCATACTTTTACTTCTAACGGTGATTTAAATACGCTTGAAAGCGGCGGCGCGATTTATAATACGGGAAGTTTCACGCTGAACAATACGGCTGACTTTACGTCCAATAAGGCGGCAAGCAATGGCGGCGCTGTCTATAACGGCAATGAGATGAGTATAAACACGGCGACATTTTCTTCCAACCAATCAAATGCCAAGGGGGGCGCGATTTATAATGCCAAGACTTTTTCGATTATCGGAAATTCTACTTTCTCGGGAAATACGGCGTTAGATGGCGGAGCTTTGTATAATATCGCGGCCGGAACTCTGATTTTGGGAATAAGCGGATCTTCCACGGAAGCAATGTTCCAGAATAATAATGTCGGAGGTAATGGTGGGGCTGTTTATAACGAAGGGACGTTAACCATTAAAGGTCGGGGAACATTTTTGACAAACTCGTCTAACGGAGCTACCGGCAGCGGCGGCGCGATTTATAATAACGTGACGCAAGAGGGTGTGACCGGATTGACGATTGACAATATGGAATTTTCGTCTAATAAGGCTCGGTGGGGCGGCGCGATTTACAATCAGGCCGGCAATTTGGTTATCAGTGATGGTAATTCACAGTATAACACAAGGTTTTCCAACAATGGTATGTCTTCTTTTACGGCCGGAGAAACATTGGGTGGTGCGATTTATAACCAAACACAAGGCAATGTGACAATCGGTCGGAATGTGGAATTTTCCGGAAATACGGCCGGAAAAGGTATGGCGATTTATAATCAGGGAACTCTTTCGATTAAAAACAATGTCACTTTTACGGCGCATCAGGACGGATCCGCTGTTATTTATAATGAAAGCACCGGAAAGATTTCCTTTATCGCAGACGGAACTGTTACATGGTCGGCGAACTATTCAAACGCGGACGGCGGCGGCATTTATAATGTCGGTCAAATTTCCGCGGTTGAGTCCGGATCGATTTCGCCTGTGTTGTATTTTACCGGAAACAGCGCGTATCAAGGGGCCGGCGGTGCTATCAATAACTATACCAACGGGGATATCGATTTGGGCAGTGTCACCTTTGATTCGAATATTGCCGGAACCAGCGGTTCGACAAGTGCGGATACAAGTGGCGGCGCGGTTTATAACAGAGCTGATTTTTCGGCCAAGAAAATAACGGCGTCTTCAAATGTCGCATACGGTAACGGCGGCGCGGTGTATAATGCTTTGAATTTCAGCACGTTGTCCGACGGTTCTGTTTTTTCAAGCAACGTGGCCGATTTGTCGGGTGGCGCGATTTATAATAATATCGGAATATCATCAAGTTCTTTAAGCTTGCAAAAGACGACATTTGCTTCTAACCAAGTGAAAAACGGCAACGGCGGCGCGGTGTATAATGCCGACGGGAAGATTGTTTTTGACGCCGAACAGGATCTTGCTTCCATTACTTCGGAATCAAAACAAAAATCCTTGACGGAAACGATTTTTACGGGGAACTATGCCGCTTCGACCGATCTGGAAGTTGCAACGGCGGGCAACGGCGGCGCGATTTACAATTTGGATACCGTCCAATTTAACAAATACGCGACTTTTTCCAAAAATCAGGCGGCTTTGAGCGGCGGCGCTATCGCCAATGTCGGGGGTAATTTAACGATTGCGGAGCTTGGAACTTTTGAAAATAATGAGGCGACGGCCGATACTTCCAAAGGCGGCGCGATTTACAACACCTCTGTTAAAGTCGGCGGAACGTTGACGTCCGGAACGATAACGATAGGAAAAACCACTTTCAAAAACAATACGTCTCAAGGAGCGGGCGGTGCCGTTTACACGGACAGCGGAACAGTGACTTTGGGAAATGCTTTGTTTCAGGAAAATGCGGCGAAAAACGGTAACGGCGGCGCGATGTATATTTCCAACTCGACCGTTAATTTGGGACCCGGGGCTATTTTCTACAATAACTCTGCCGAGATGCTGGATCAAACTTTGACGGCTTTAGGCGGGGCGATTTACATCACGGGTCAAAAAACAGATGATTCCGGTAATTTCGTAACAAACGGAAACGGTGCTCCCGTGAAGGGGACGGGTGCTGTTTTGAATATGACGACGGATTCGACGGGAACGACGATTTTATTCCAAGGAAATAAAGCTTCCGATGTTTCGAACGCGATTTATATGGGAGCGTATTCCGATGTCAACTTTACATTGAATGACGGGGGTAAATTAAATCTGTATGATCCGATTGTTTCCGCGTCGAATCTTGACAACAGCGGAAACAAGCTGGATAACAATAAAAAAATTACCTTTAAAAATACATCGGGCGATGTCGGCAGTATTACTATCGGCGCGGATATGAGCGGCTATACGGAAGATGTTGAAATCGCTGCCGGGACGTTTACCATTACTTCTTCGGGCGTCTTCTTTAAAGGAGATATTCATGTGTCGGCTTCCGATGCGGTGTTTGAACTTCAGAATAACAAAATTGATTCTTTATCCGTGAACAGCTTGGATTTGAATGGGAATCAGTTGAGTTTGAATTTAAATATTAACTTTGTCACAGGACAGATTGACCATTTCGTTTTGCCGGAAGTTGTGACGAGCGGTAATGGCGGCACATTGCTGTTGACGGGCATTAAAACGTTGGGTGAATATTATATTTACGATACGACAAAGGTATACTATTTGGTTCAAGACGCGGACGGCAATCTGGCGGATTCCAGTATTAAGATTGCCGGCGTGGACGGATTGACGGTTGAATCGCCTATTTATAACTATAAGCCTGTTTTGAATGCCGATGCGACGGGGATTATTTTTGAACGGTTGCCCGGGTTGAACACGCCGATTTTAAGATATCAGTCTTCCTTAATCGGATCTTACGTCAACACGCAAAACCTTTACGATCAGATTGCTTATTTAGAGGATAAGCCGGGGTTGTTCTATAAAGGAACTTTATGGGCAAAACCGTTTATGACCGATGAAGATATCTCTTTGTCCGGCAAAGTGACTACCGATGATTCAACGGGCATCAAAGACATTCCTGAATTCCAAGTCAAAAATAAAATGACCGGTGTCGTGGCCGGATTTGATGTTTTGACATGGGTTTGGGGAGATGACGTTGATTTGGTGACTTCCGGATTTATCGGGTATGCTTCCTCGAAACAAGACTTTAAGGAAAACAAGCTTGTTCTTTCCGATTATAAGTTGACGGAATTGATGGGCGGTTTGCGCGGAACGGTGTATTTCTCGCGGTTTTTCTTATCCGGAGGGGCTTTGTATGGTAAAAGTTCCGTTTCTATGAACTATGAACATGACGTGGCCGGAGAAACCGATGTCAACGGAAATACTGTTATCACGCGTCGGAAAGAAAAAGTTGATGAATTTGACATTCAGAAATATACTCTTTTTGCCAAAGCCGGCGTGTCCATTGATTTTGGAAAATATGCGACGTTGCAACCTTCCGTGGCGATTTTAAGAACGTATATGACGCCGAAGGATTTTGACTCCGAAGCGTCCGGCGGAAAGGTTGATTTCGATTCGTTTACCATTACGGAACTTTCTCCGGAAGTCCGATTGACGGTGAACGGCGATGTATGGCGGCCGTTTGTGACGTATAAAAAGTCTATCAATATGGATCGTGAAGACATCGTGATGCAGATTGCGAACAATCCTATTCCGGAATCTTTGGAAATTGATGATTATCAAGAGTATGGTCTCGGGGTGAAAACAGGTCCGAACAATCCGCTTTCTTTGGAGGCGTCTTTTGTTCACAGAACGGGCGGACGGGAAGGTTGGACGGCTTATCTGAAAGCTATCGCGGAATTTTAATGACAAAACACGCGACAGTTTAAAAATAAAAAAGCCTTCGATTGAATTGTCGGAGGCTTTTGAGTATCAAAAACAAAATCCGTTTTTGTTTTTTGGACAAACGCCGACGGTTATACAAGAGTTTTTTCTTGCCAGAGAAAATAAAGAAGAGTAGATTTTTAAAAAACAAAGAGGATAAAAAATGGAACTGCTTTCACCTGCCGGAGACATTGAATCGGGATACAGCGCGTTTGCATACGGCGCCGATGCGGTTTATTTGGGTTTGAAAAAATTTTCGGCGCGGGCGACGGCGCTGAACTTTACAAAAGAACAGTTGATAGATTTTACGGGATACGCTCATTCTTTCGGAAAAAAAGTGTATGTGACTTTAAATACGCTTTTGCAGGAAAGGGAATTGAAAGAAGTGTATGATTCTTTGAATGCGTGTCTTGAAGCAAAGGTGGACGCTTTAATTGTGCAGGATTTAGGCTTGGCTTTTTTGGTGAAAAGAGATTTTCCGGAATTAGCTTTGCATGCCAGTACGCAAATGGCCGTTCATAATCTGGCGGGCGCTGTCGCTTTAAAAAAAGCGGGATTTTCAAGAGTGGTGTTGGCCCGGGAATTGTCTTTGCCTGAAATTAAGGAAATTTCCGAAAAATCCGGCGTTGAGACGGAAGTTTTTATTCATGGCGCGCTTTGCTATTCTTACAGCGGTCTGTGTTTGTTTTCGTCTATGATGACCGGAAAAAGCGCCAACAGAGGAAAATGCACGTATCCGTGTCGCTTGTTC
>CAVDQP010000033.1:2061-2799 GCA_963611245.1 Holdemanella biformis | reverse complement strand
AAAGCGATGATAGAAAAACGCGTCGATTGCAAGAGGCTTTTGAGTGTGAAAAAGAGGATTTTTCGGACGGCGGACACTTTTTTTCCATGAAGGATTTGGCGTTGCAGGAAAATATTTTGAAGATGAATCCTTTCGTGGCGTCTTTGAAAATAGAAGGGCGAAAAAAAACGCCGTTATATGTCGCGGCGGTGACGGATTATTATCGTCGGATTTTAGACACGGGGCACGCCGATGAACAAAAAGAGGAAAATATCCGGAAAATTTTTGCCAGACGTTGGACACAAATGGATTTTTTATCCAAAGACAGAGAAACGATGGATCCGGCGTTTGTCGGGCATCGAGGTATGCCGGCGGGCGTTGTGGAACATGTGTCCGGCGGTCGGTTGTTTTTTCGAACGCAGAGCGCTTTTGCCCGTCATGACGGCTTACAGATAGATGTGCCGACTCAAGAAAGGCCTTTCGGTTTTTCCGTTGAAAGAATCAAGGTGGACGGCAAAGATGTTTTTGAAGTGGCAGCAGGTCAAAAAGCAGAAGTCTTTTTACCGAAACAGCACCCTTTTATTGAAAAAGGATTGCCGGTGTATGTCGCTTCTTCTACTTTTGTAAAAGGGGCGTATCCTTTTTCCCGTCCGAAAGAGGGGGCTTTTTTGCCAAAAACGGGAGTTGTTGTTCGCGTGGCGCTTTTGGGGGATAAAATAACCGCTTTTTGTCAAGACATAAAAGTGGAAAGAAAAGGAC
>CAVDQP010000033.1:1443-2051 GCA_963611245.1 Holdemanella biformis | reverse complement strand
GAAAAGGACCGTTTGAAAAAGCCGCAAACGCGGAAAAAATGAAAAAAGCCGTTTATGACAGTTTTAATAAAACGGGAAATACCTCTTTTTATTTGGAAAAAATAGAGGTTGAAAATCCGGACGGCGTGTTTGCTCCGGTTTCTTTGTTGAATGAAATTCGGCGGGAGCTTTATGAAAAAATCAGTCCTTCTGTTTTTGAAAATCGCCATTTCCCGTCGGATTTTTATGCGGCTTCTTGTTCAAAAGAGTTATTGAAAAAAAAGGATACAATCGTTCGAGAGGCACCGAAAAAAAATTGGATTGTTCGGACGGATAGGATTTCTGCTCTTGAACCTTTGTTGCCCAGATTGGAAAAAACGGGCGTTGAAGAGATAGGAATCCTGCTTTCCGGATTGAAAACATCGCCTGTGGATATTCAATCTTTTCCAAAGGAAAAAGTGCGTTTGTGTTTGCCTCCCGTTTGCCGAAGGGAAGCGGTTTTACATAAGCAAATTGAATCTTTTTTGGCCGAAGGTTATAAAAAATGGGAAATTTCAAATGTGTCCGGTTTGGAACTTTTGCCGGATCAGGGGATAGATTTGGCGTCCGATTCTTTTTTGTATGTGATG
>CAVDQP010000033.1:0-1433 GCA_963611245.1 Holdemanella biformis | reverse complement strand
GATGAATCCCGCCGCGGCTCTTTTTTTGAAGTAACATCATATCCGTCGCGTGACTTTCAGTTTGGAAGATGACGAAGAAAATTTAAAAAAGCTTCTGCCTTTGTTGCCAGTGGAATCTTGTTTAACCGTTTATCAAGACGCGCCTTTGTTTTTAAGCGCTCACTGCCTGCAAAACAAGCCGTGTTCTTTGTGTCGGGGAGAAGAGAGCTTTTCTTGGATTAAAAAAAGCGGAGATATTTTAAGAGTTTATACAAAAGATTGTCTGACCACCGTGACGAAAAAACAACCGTTTTTGTTGCCTAAAGACGTGTTGAACTGGCCGGTGGAATATTTTCGAATCGATTTTATAAACCGCCCTTACACGACAAAGGAAATGTCCGACGTTTTGGATATTTTCCTGCCTGATGAAACGGCAAAAGACAAGGTCGAAACCTTTTCCGGCAAGAAAGAATCGTCCCAAACGACGGGATATGTCGGAAATTTTAAACGAGGCCTTGATTAGCTTTTCTTCAATCCGTTTTTGCCTTTGTTCAAAATTTTAAGCGATATTCTGAAAAGGTAAATCCGGCTGGTCCGAATTGTCGTTGCCAAAAGGCAGATAAGGGACGATTTTAACCGGTGCCAGATATTCCCGAACAACATTGCCAAGCACGCCGATTTCCACGATATAAACCTGCGAGTGGTGCATTAAAGGTTCTTTAATCAGAGGATTGATGTAATCCAGCAGAATTGTTTGAGAATCGTTTCGGTGCAATAAAGCGTGATCCGAGCCGTCGTAAATCACCTCCGGACAAGATTCCCCGTCCGGCTTTTCAGAAATCATAATCATCATTTCTTGAGTTTTATCGTTCAAGAAGATTTCAAAATCTTTTTCTTGTATCATTTTTGAAGGGAGGATACCTCTTTTTTAATTAACGCCCGAACACTGTTCTTTTTGTTGGATTCGGGCTTTTTGAATCGAGCGGAGCCGCAGGGAAAAGAAGAATACCCCGATAAGATGAACTTTTGAATAATGTCTTCTTTCATATACAGACCTCAACTCTTTTTTCAGCTTTCAGTATAAACGGTTGACAAAAAAAAGCAAGCGGAAAGTTAGTCAGAAGCTGTTTTCCTATTTAAAAAAGCGCCACCAAGCAAGGATAGCAAAGCAAAAAACAGAAAAATAGTCGGTGCAAAAGGATTGCCTACTTCAAAAAACGCAAAAAAACTGAGAATAAAGCCGGTTAAAAGCGCCATATTCACCGGATCGTCCAAAGAAGTCGTCCTTAAAATCAAGAAAATAAACGTGCTGAAAAAGCTTATCAAAGAAAGCGCCGTTAAAGGAAAATCGTCCGGAAAAGCGGAACCTAAAACGGGCGGATGCAAAAACTTGATAAAATTCTGCTGAAATGAAACGGCAGTGTCGGGGGGAGAGACAAGATGCAGAATAAAGG
>CAVDQP010000032.1:8896-10621 GCA_963611245.1 Holdemanella biformis | reverse complement strand
CCAAACGGTTGGCGGAACAACAAGCGGCGGCCACATTTTTAAAAACCTATTTTCATGAACAAAATTGACGGGCCTCTCTTTTCATCAACTTTCATCAATAGAGCACTTTAAAAAAAGAACATAACGACAAGAAACACGACAGACGGACGGCAAAATGACGAAAGAAAAACTCAACAACACGCAAACCATACAGACGGATAAAACGGCTCTTTTTTCTTACACGAAAGAAACACATTGCGGTTTTGTTGTCCTTTTAGGGGCGCCGAATGCCGGAAAATCCACTCTGCTCAATCGTTTTATCGGAGAAAAAGTTTCCATTGTCAGTCCGAAAGTGCAGACAACCCGTTCTCGTATCAGAGGCATTTTTGTTAGAGACAACACACAGATTGTTTTCACGGATACCCCGGGGATTTTCAAACCGAAACGCCGGTTGGACAGAGCGATGGTGGCTTCCGCTTGGGCAGAAGCCGGCGACGCCGATTGCACGCTGCTTTTGGTTGATGTAAAAAAAGGCCTCAGCGAAGAAACGCTCGCCATTATTAACGGATTAAAAAAAGCGGGGCAAAAAGCCGTTCTTGTTTTGAATAAAATAGATTTAGTATCGAAAGAAACGCTCTTGCCTTTTATTCAAACGCTGAATGAAACAGGCGTTTTCACGGATACTTTTTCGGTCAGTGCTCAAACCGGCGAAGAAGTTGAAGCGTTGCTGTCTTTTCTTATTCAAAAAATGCCTGTTCACCCTTTTATGTTTCCAGCCGATCAGATTTCCGATTTACCGCAAAGGCTTTTTGCCGCGGAAATAACCCGAGAAAAATTGTTTTTATATCTGCAACAAGAATTGCCTTATTCTTTAACGGTTGAAACAACGTCGTTTCAGGAAAAAAGCGACGGCAGCTTTCATATTGAACAAACCATTTTTGTGCAAAGAGAGTCTCAAAAATCCATTATCATCGGCAAAAAAGGCAGTATGATTAAGAAAATCGGCGAACATTCCAGAAAAGAGCTTTCTTCTCTTTTAGAAGTTCCCGTTCATCTTTTCTTATTTGTCAAAGTGCGGGAAAATTGGGCGGACGATCCTGAACGATACAGGAATATGGGTCTGGATTTTAACGTATAGTCGCTCAAAAAATCTTTAAGACAAATTAAAACAAAGGTAAAAAAAAATGTTGGAATGGACGGACGTCGGACTGATGCTTTCCCGAAAACCTTACGGAGAAAATTTTTTCACCACGGCGGTTTTCACCCGTTCAAGAGGCCGGTTTCACGGTATGATGCGCGGCAAAAAAAGCCTGACTTTTCAACCGCTCAGTCTGTTGCGTCTGACGTGGAAATCAAGGATTGAAGACCAACTGGGCACTTTTACCGCCGAAACGATTTCACCGGTCAGCACTTTCTTTTTAAACAATCCCGAAAAATTGAACGCCATTCTGTCCGCCACGCAGCTGTTGACAAGTTTGCTGCCGGAAAGAGAACCTTTTGAAGATTTTTTTTCAAAGACTCTGGTATTTTTGGACGCTTTGTCTTCCGATTTATGGCTGGAAGAATATATCCGCTGGGAAGCGCTTCTTTTGCAAGCATTAGGCTTTGGGTTGGACTTTTCCTCTTGCGCCTTAGGCGGCGATGTGGAAAATTTAAGCTATGTTTCTCCCAAAACCGGACGCGCGGTCAGTGAGGAAAAAGCGACCCCTTGGAAAGACAAGCTTTTGCCCTTACCCGCTTTTTTAT
>CAVDQP010000032.1:0-8886 GCA_963611245.1 Holdemanella biformis | reverse complement strand
ATAAAGAATCCGCTCGCGGCAAAGCCGACACAAAAGATTTAAAAAACGGCCTTATCCTGACCGGATACTTTTTGCAAAATCATGCGATGCTTGAAAAACTGCCTTTAGCCAGAGGTCGACTGATTATTTAAAAAAAGTTTGATGTAACGGGACGCCTTGAACAGGAAAAGGTCGGACAAAGACGGCGTTATTCTTCCGTCGACCCCGTGCGACCGATAGTTTTATCCCTGTTCACATAGGCGCATTCTATCAGCCCAAAGCTTAAAAACAACGTCATCAACGCCGTTCCGCCGTAAGACACCAACGGCAACGGAACGCCCACAACCGGCAACAATCCGATAACCATGGCGATATTGATAAAGACATACAAAGAAAAATTGATTGTCAGACCTAACGCCACTACTTTTGTAAAAAAGCTGGTGCATCTGAGCGCGAAAACAAACCCGTAAGAAATCACAATAATATACAAAGCTATTAAAAAAAGACAACCTATCATACCGAATTCTTCCGCAATCAACGTAAAGATAAAATCAGTTTGTTTTTCCGGCAAAAAATTCAAATGGCTTTGTGTTCCAAGCCCCAGCCCTTTTCCGAACAATCCGCCGGAACCCAACGCGATTTTAGACTGCATGATATGATAGCCCGATCCCAAAGGGTCGCTTTCGGGAGAAAGAAAAGTCAACACTCTTGCTTTTTGATAATCATGCAAAAACAACCACACGAAGGGCAGGCTCGCCAATCCCAAAGTTCCAAACAGGCAAAATTTCCAAATTTGGACACCGACCATAAACAACAAAGGCACCAAAATAAAAATCAAAAACAGCGATGTTCCCAAATCCGGTTGCACCGCGATGAGAAGAAAAGGAACCGCCGTCATTAAAACGGGAGGAATTAAAAAGCGCCATGTTTTAGCCTCGTTCAAACCGGTTTTGTGAAAATACCTCGCTAACGCCAACACCAACGCGATTTTCATCAATTCCGACGGTTGAATTTGCACCACTTTCAAATCAAGCCAACGTTGCGCCCCCATACCGGTTTTCCCCGCGACATCGACCGCTATCAACAGACCTAAAACAAAACCGTAAAACACATACGCGTATTTCATCACCAGCCGAATATCCAGCAACGCCAGAAAAAACAAAATGCCGACACTGACCGCATACCGATAAAATTGTCGAACGGCCCACGGTTGAAAATTTTCATTTGCCGCCGAATACAGCGCCGTCAACCCGATAAACACGATGACAGAAATGAAAAAGAGATAAGAAAAGCTCATATTTAAAATCTTTTCTTTGAAAGAAAGAGTTTCATCTTTGTAAAAATAAGCGTGTTCTTTGACAAACCTCATTTTTTTCCTTTCCTTTCAGCCTGTTCGCGATAATACAAGCTTAAAGCTTCGTCCATCACGGCTCTGGCAATCGGTGCCGCCACTCGACTGCCGCCACCGCCGTGTTCGATGAGAACGGCAATCGCGTAAACAGGATTTTTGACGGGCGCGTAGCCGACAAACAAAGCGTGATCTCTTTCTTTCCAAGGAACGTCTTTTTGAAGGCTGCCTTCTTCTCTTTCTCGCGTGGAGATGCGTTTCACCTGACTGGTTCCGGTTTTTCCGGCCATTCGATAAGCGGGATTTTCAGAATAAATCGCGTGTGCCGTTCCTTTTTGTTCATTCACGACAGCTATCATTCCGTTATGAATGACTTTTAAATGAGATTTCGGGATTTTCATATCCTCAAAAAGAACAGGCTTTACGTCTTGTTGAGAAGAAACCGTTTGTTTCAACAAATGCGGTTCTACTTTTTTCCCGTCCGATGCAATTCTGGCCGTCATCACCGCCAGTTGCAAAGGAGTCGACAGCACATACCCTTGTCCGATACCGGCATTGACCGTGTCCCCTTGGCGCCAAACATCGCTGTGACGCCCTTCTTTCCAATACTTTGTCGGGATATTGCCGGCTCTTTCCCCATACAAATCTATCCCCGTCGGCACGCCTAAGCCAAATCTTTCCGCCATCGTGGCAATTCTATCCATTCCCGTTTGGCGCGCCACTTCGTAAAAATAAACATCGCAAGAAGTTTTCAACGCATTTTTCAGATTTATCATACCATGTCCGGCTTTGTTCCAATCATAAAAAATATGCGACCCGACTTTTAAATAGCCATGGCACGCCACTTCTGTTTCAGAACTGACAACTCCCGCTTCCAACGCGGAAAGCCCCACAACCATTTTAAAAGTCGACCCGGGAGGATACGTCCCGGCGATTGTTTTATTCATCAACGGATATTTTTCATCTGTTGTCAAAGCGTTCCATTCTTTTGCTTCCCACCCGATATTAAATCGATTCGGGTCAAACGCCGGCGCCGAAACCATCGCCAAAATATCCCCGTTTCGAATATCTATCACCACAATGGCGGCGGATAAATCCTTGACCAAATTATACGCTTTGTTCTGCAATCCGGCGTCTAAAGTCAAAGTTATATCCTCTCCCGAGACGCATTCCTGACGATCCAGTTCTCTGATTTCTCGACCCAAAACATTCACTTCTATTTTTCGAATACCGGCTTTACCACGCAAAAGTTTATCATAATACTGTTCGATACCCGCCTTTCCCAAACGGAAATGAGGCACCGTCAACAAAGGGTCGGCATCTTTTTGCAAATCAGCGACCGACACGGTGGAAACATACCCGAGCGGATGCGCGAAAGCCTCTCCTTGCGTGTAAAATCTGGAAAGACCTTCTTCAATAAAAATACCGGACAAATCAGGCAAATTCAGTTGCAACTTCACCATATTGTCAAAAGAAAGATTTTCCTGTATTTCTATCGGCACAAAAGCGCGCTCTCTTTCGGCTTCTTTTAAGACTCTTTGTTTTTCCGCGTCGCTTAAAGGAACAAGGCGCGCGTATTTTTCCAAAGTCTTTTCCAAACCGCCTTTGGCCTGTTCCGGAATGATATAAGAATAAAAACTGCGCTGGTTAATTGCCAAAGGCACGCCGTTTCTGTCATAGATATTTCCTCTGGAAGAAGAAATAACTTGAAAAGAAATTCGATTTTTATCCGACAAAATTTGATATTTTTCAGCCTCCACAATCTGCAAAAAATACAGTCGAGCAATCAGAATTAAAAATAAAACGGCATAAAAACCGGCCAGAACAGCCAGTCTGGTATTCCACACTCTTACTCTTTCAGACAGCCACCTCATATCAAATCATCCGACACAGAAAAATAAATTTTGGCGCAAACGCCCACCACAAAAGGATAAAACGCGCATAAAAGAAGCCATTGCATCAAATCATAAACAACAGGCGTCCAAGCTTTCAAAATCAAACACGCCAATCCCCATTTCAACAACAGAACGCCCGCGGCCTGCGCAACAAAAACGCTCCACAAAAAAGAAAAAGAATGCGTATACAAAAAGCGTCGTTGATAATAAGACAACAAATACATCAACGTCATGGAAAACGTTTCAAGCCCCAACGGACTGAAAGATAAAAAATCCGTTAAAAGCCCCAGAAAGAACGCCTCCGTCACCGTCAACATCTCGGGCGCGTAAACAGCAAAATAAAACAGACAGACAAACACCAAAGGAGGCCTGACCAACGGCATAAAAGAAACCGAAATCGGCAAAAAAACAATCAACGCCATTAAAAATGAAAATAAAAGAGGCAATTTTTTAGACAGCAAAAGAGACATTTTAAGTCGAAAATCACTGACAATAACTTTATTTTCTTCTTGCATTTTTTTATAAACCTCTAAAGAATCTCAACCATTGTTTTTTTAGTTCAGTTGCGTTCTTCTTCCGGCAACAAAACATCAGAAAGGCCGAAATCTACCAATTGCACAAACTCCACACAGTCAATTTCCGCAAACAGTTTGACCCGAATTTCTTTTTCTTCCACGCTGACAACGGTTCCCACCGCCAAACCGGACGGATACACGCCGACATGACCGGACGTTAAAACCTTATCTCCCACCTGTATTTTTGCTTCTTCCGGCAACGCCGTCAATTTCGGATAAGAAGTGTTATCTCCCGCCAAAATGCCGGTCATTTTTTTTCCGCCGACCAAAACGGGGATTCGGGACGTAATATCCGTCACCAAAAGCAAACGCGAGACATTGTCCCCTACTTGAATAATTCTGCCCAAAACGCCGTCGCCGGACATGGCGGCATCCCCTTTTTGCACACCTTCTTTTTTACCGGCCAAAACAACAACCGTTCGAGAATAAGTGTTTCCCGCGTCGGCGACAATACGCGCACTGACCACTTTGGCTTCTTTCGGCGGCGAATAATTCAACAGCCGCGCCAAATGCATATTATCTTCTTTCAAACGCAAAGCGGTGGACATCCAACCTTGCAAAATTTGGTTTTGTTGCTTCAGTTCCTCGTTTTCTTTTTTTAAGTTTATCCAAGAGGACACCTCGTCCATCCCTGTTTTCACCCATTTCACCGGTTGATACAGAACCGATATCACCGGCGACAACAAGACATTCAAAGACAGGCGGATTTCTTCTATAAACGGCCGCCCCGACATTCCCAACAGCAACAAAAACAAAGCCGTAACAAGAAAAATAAACGGCTTAAAGCGTTTCAGAAACTGCCGGATATCCCGAAGATAATTCATACGGTTTTGCATCGGCCCTCACACGCTTTTTTCCGCGACAAGACACGGATTTTCAATTATAACCAGACACCTGTTTTTTTGTATATTTCACACCCAAAGGCGCACGTTTCATAAAAGCCTTTTTTTGACTTTTTTCGACCGCCTGTTTGGCTTTCTAAGTTTAATACATACTTGTCAACAGGTTTTCAAACTTGGAAGACTCTTCCAAAGCCCGTCCCGTACCGACCGCCACGCATGTCAACGGATCTTCGGCAATGGAAACCGGCAAGCCGGTCGCCTCCCTTAAAACGACATCTAAATTCGACAAAAGAGCGCCGCCGCCGGTTAAGACAATTCCTTTATCCACGATATCCGCGGCCAATTCGGGCGCCGTATGTTCCAACGCCACTTTCACCGCCTCGACAATCTGGCTGATAGGCTCGGCCAAGCTTTCCGCGATTTGCTTTTCCGTCACGGTAATTTCTTTCGGAATACCGTTCATTAAATCCCGCCCTTTGATTTGCAAAGGCCGTTCTTTTCCGGCTTGCGGAGGAATCGCGGAACCGATTGCTTTTTTAATTTTTTCGGCGGTCGCCTCCCCGATAAGCAAATTATGATTGCGCCGAATATAGCTGATAATTGCCTCATCAAACTTATCCCCGCCCATACGAATCGAACGGGAATAAACAATATCGCCCAACGACATTACCGCGACTTCCGTTGTGCCGCCGCCGATATCCACCACCATGGATCCGGCCGGTTCATTCACAGGCAATCCGGCGCCGATAGCCGCCGCAATCGGCTCTTCAATCAACAGGACTTTTCTGGCTCTGGCGTTTTCGGCCGCTTCCTGAATGGCGCGTCTTTCCACCGCCGTAGAACCGGAAGGCACGCAAATCACCACTAACGGCCGTGTAATGGAATTGCGCCCGATAGCCTTAAAAATAAACCTTTTAATCATTTCCTCCGCCACATCGAAATCGGCGATAACGCCGTCTCGCAAAGGACGAATAGCCTGTATTTTTCCGGGGGTTTTCCCCAACATCTGCTTTGCTTCGTCCCCCACGGCAATGACGTGTTTTTTCCCTTTAGCTTCAGCCAACGCCACAACGGAAGGTTCGTTCAAAACAATGCCTCTGCCGCGCACATAAACCAAAGTATTGGCAGTTCCTAAATCAATAGCCATATCACAAGAAAAAAATTTAAATAATTTTGCAAACATTTTTAAGCCCTTACAATTAAACTCTTTAAATTAAATTATCTTATTCATACAACACGATGAGGCAAAAAACAATCAAAAAGCACACTGTTTTTTATTTTTTTATCCATAAATTTCTTTAAATCTCTTTGCATTTTTTACGAAGAATGATAAACTGCTCGCAGGTTTATGTGCTTCAAACGCGCCAAAAGGACAAAAAAAGATTCAAGAGGATACTGAAATGAAAAAAAATCGCTTTCATAAACACGAAAGGAAACCTGCCGAATTTTCACAAGAAACGCCCGTTGAGGAACAAATCGATACAATCGAACCTGAGTCTTCAGTTCAAAAAGAAGAAGATGTCCGTTTAGACTCTCCCCTCTTGGATCAGGAAAATATCTCTGAACTTGGCGACGACAAGATTTTTGAGGACGAAGCACACAAAACGGGGAAAGAAAGTCTTTTTTTCACGCTTTTTGTTTTTATTTTGTTAGCCGTTGCCGCTTTTTTGTTTTTGTATCCGGTTTTTTACTTTTCTTATGAAAAAAAGACCGAGCAGGACGGGCGCCCCACTCTTTTTCAAGACCACGGAGATCTTACGGACCCGCTTCAAAAAACGAAAAATTCCGCAATCGAACACCAACCGATTTCGGAAAATGTCGACGATGATACGGAAATTCTTTTTGTCAAACCTGATTTGTCTGAAAAGACCGACGGCGATTTTTTACAGGATCAGCCTTTAATTGTCGAAGAAAGAGACGGCCTTTTTCAACCGGTTTCTTCTTCAACACATCAAAAAATGAACGACGAAAGCGGAGCAGAACAAGAAAAAACAAAAAATGAAGAGAAGCCTTCTGACTTATTTCAGACGGAAAGACAAACCGTCCCTTTTGAATCCGATACGGACGGCAAAGAATCTGTAGAAAAGCTTCAACAGGACTACGCGCTTTTAAATCGGGACGTGCTTCTTTTAAAAGAGCAGATGCGCCACCTTGCCGCTTATAAGCAGAAAAATGTTTCCTCGTTGTTTTCTTTGCTTCTTTTGAAACAAGCGTTGGAAGAAGGAAAAGAATATGAAACGCCGCTGCAAATGTTTTATGCTCTCAATCAAGACAATCCCATTGCCACGGCGCTTTACAATCTTTTAAGCCAAAGTCCTTTTCCCTCGTATCAGGATTTAATGGAAGAATACAAGGAAATTTATGAAATCGAATCGGTGAACGCGCTCGTTTCTGCGCAAGATTCTCTTTTGTTCAAAAAGTTAAAACAAGTTTTTTTCTCCGCGGTGCAGGTGCGCAAGATCAGTCACTTTACCGAAGACGATTCTTCCGCGTTTGCGATATTGAGCAAAGCTTATTTTCTGTTGGAAGAAAAAAAATTGCAGGAAGCGGAACGCCTTTTAACAACGTATGAAAATCTGTTCAGTGCGAAGATGAAAACTTTTCTGAAAAATATGGAAACTCACCGACTGGCTCACTCCTATATGAAGACGTTGCTGGACGAAAACATTTCCGCCCTTTTGCCAAAGGGACAACAATCTTTATCCGATGAGGCCGACAGATGAAAAAAATCTTTATTTATTCTTTTATTTCCGTTATGTTTGTGGTGGCGGCCGTGTGGCTGTCCGATCATCAGGGACGCCTTGTTTTTGAATGGTTGGATTATCGTTTTTCCGCCTCCTTTAACACATTTTTGGTTCTGTTGATTTTATTTTTAATTATCAAGCATTTTGCGATGATTCCGTTTTCTTGGCCGTCGGTTATCCGTAAAAAGATGGAAAAACATCAGACGGACTCGCGGCAAAAGTTGTTCACTCAGATACTGATTGACATTGCCGAAAATAACGCGGAGCACGGAAAAAAACTGTTTCACCGTCTCAAAACGTCTTTTGCGGACAATGAAACAGTTTTGTTGATTTTAGATTCTCTTTTTTCGCCCGACGAAGAAACTTTCCGCAAAATGGAACAAAATCCGCAAACAAAACTGGCGGGATTAAAGGGGCTTATCGACCTTGAAACGGAAAAGAAAAACGATGTTCAAGCGTTACAATACGCGGAACAGGCTTTTGCGCTGAACAAAAGGTTGCCTTGGATATTAACTACCCTGACGGAATTGAGGATAAAGGCAGGCGACCCTCAAAAAGCGCTTGAAATTTTGGAACTTTTGAAAAAGCAAAAACAAATTTTGCCCGATTCTTATCTGCAAAAGAAATCGTCTCTGCTTTTAAAAGCGGGAAAAGCCAAAGAAGCGTTCAAATTAACGCCGGCTTTACCGCAAGCGGCCGTGGCGTATGCCGATTCCGTCAAGGACGAAAAAGAAAAGGCGTCCATTTTGCAAAAAGCTTTCAAGAAAAATCCTTCTTTTGAAGTTTACAAAGCTTACGAAGAAGTGATGAAAGATGAAAATCCTTTGATTTTCCTAAAGAAAGTGGAAAAAATGACGGCCGAAAACAAACAGGATAAAACGGCCTTGGTCGTGTTGGCGGACGCTTCATTAAAAGCAAAACTGTGGGGACAAGCTCGCCACTGTTTGGAAACTTACTTTTCTCTTTATCCCGAAACGGCGCAAACCGATTTAATGATGGCTAAATTGGAACGATTGGAAAATAAAAATGAAGAACTGGCTTTGCAGTGGGAAGAAAAAGCGGAGAAAGCCGATATAGCCGATATAACGGAAAATCAAGCGTAAAAAATCAGATTTATCACATCAAAACATCAAGAAAAACAAAAAATGCGTTTAGCTCTTTTTCAACCGGAAATTCCGCAAAATACGGGAACAATGATAAGAATGGCGGCCTGTTTTGGCATAGCGGTCGACATTATAGAACCGTGCGGTTTTGTTTTTGACGACCGACGGCTCGCCCGTTCCGGCATGGATTATTTACAAGAGGCGGAAATTTGCCGGTATATTTCCTTTGAATCGTATATGAACGAAAAACCAAAAGGACGATTGATTCTTTTAACGACAAAATCTTCCGTCCCTTACACGCATTTTTCGTTTGAAAAAGACGATATTTTAATGATGGGGCGAGAAAGCAGCGGCGTGCCGGAAGAAGTTCATCAAACCGTCGACGCCCGTCTTTTAATTC
>CAVDQP010000031.1:6672-10642 GCA_963611245.1 Holdemanella biformis | reverse complement strand
CAAGAAGACTCCTCTTCCTACTATACGGAATCGGAAAAATCCATTTATTCCGAAATGCAAGAACAGATGGAAAATCTGCAACAGATGTTGGCTGCCTACGGGAATGATCCTTCTTACAAGGCGTTCTATGAAAAGGAAATCAACACCTTAAAAAATCAAATGCGTTCTTTAGGGTTGTTGGTGGAATATAAGGATATAGCCGGCAACGATCAGTTCTATATCCGAGAAGATGTCACAACGCCTTACTTAGAGATTCACAATCTTCAGGCGGGTGCCGGCGCCGTGGAGTTGGTGACGAAAAAGCTGACCGGTTCCGGAAACATAGAGACAACCAGCGGCGCGCAAATCAGTGTGACAAACAACAGCGATCGTTTCTTGGAAATACATGATCTTATCATAAATGAAAGAGAAAAAGGGCTTGTCCGGTATAATTACAACACGGTCGACACCGACCGCGCCCAAGATAAAACCGGTCTGTATACCGACTTTACGGGTAATTTGAATTTATCTGCCGGCAATACGACGGATCAAACCATTACCATAAAATCCACTTATTCCGGCACAACGGACACCGGTGCGGAATTGGCGCCGAGTGTGGATATTGTCGGGAATGTTATCAACTACAACGGAAATGTGGATATTTCCGCCTCCGGTTCTATTTACACGGACGGTATTGTGAGAGGCAAAGAGATTCATTTGATTTCCGGCGGCACATTGGTGCAAAAGTCAAACGACTTTGTTTATCATGTCGGCGGAGAACCTTCTTCCGCGTGGAAAAATGTCGCTTCTGCAAATGAAAAAGGAACCGGCACGATCGCCGTTGTAAACGATACGGCCACTTACAATTCCGCTCTTATCGCTTCCGACAATATTTACCTCAGCGGGCGGTATTTGGACTTGAACGGATTGGTGCAAAGCGGCACCAGCGACTATAAAATGAATTTGGAAAACGGCAGTCTGAAGTTGACTTCCAACGGGAAAACTCTGTCTGTCGAACAAGCCAAAAGCGATTACAAAACACAGTTGAAAAAAGACGCGAACGCCTCGCCTTTGTATGCTTTGGCCAAAGATGACAACAACAATGTCACTGCTTATTTCAATGTGTTGACCAATCAAATTGAATTAAGCGATGTCCGTGTCCGAGGCGGCTACATTGAATTAAACGGGCATTTAATGAATACTTCCTCATCTTCCGGAGAATTACGCGTTACCGACGGTTACGGTCGGTTATCCGTGAATAACCAATCCGGATACGATATTGTTCTGAACAATGTCAATTTAAGTGAAAAAATCATCGGTATGATTAAAATCACGGATACGGGGAAAGGAAACGAAACCACCGTTTATATGCGCAACGGCAACACAATCAGACAAGATGTCTTTGCTTCTGACGGCACTTTGAAAAGCAGTCAAAACATTTCGGCCACCATTGATGAAAACGGGCTTTCCTCCGCCTCTTATCAAACGACATCAGGACAAAGATACCAATGGATGACCGGTATAGAAACCGTCTCTCAGAAAGAAACGACTTATAACACCAGCACTTTTTGGAAGATAAACTGGCTGTCTCCCGACGACGACGACATTATTGAAAGAAAAGAATGGAATCTTTCGGCGACTCCGTTACGGGAAGGAGAAAGTGTTTCCTCAAATAATAACCCCTACGCTTATTATTTTTCAAAGCAAACGGTGACCTTGTCAGATTGGACGCAAACAGCGAAAAAGCAATGGACGGAAAAACACGGCTGGTGGATTTTCTCAACCGAAGAAAACTACACCAAAATCACCGAGCAAAAAGGAACGAAAACTTACTACACGCACAGTATTAAAGCGGATAATCCTGTTAAAATTTCCTTCAGCGGCTTTAACGAAGGGACAGCGAATTTTTCCAGTGCGAAGAATATCCTTTTGAATGGAGAAATCAGCAATAAGAACGGCTCTGTCACGATGACCAGCACGGGCGGAAAGATTGATTCTCTTTCCAACACGGCCGCCATCAACGCCGGCAACATCACTTTAACGGCGAAAAACGGCATCGGTTCTCAAGAAGATTTGAACTTGTCTTTGACAGGCACGGGCACGTTAACGGCAAAGAACACCTCGACCGGTGACATTCGGTTAAAATCTTTGAACGGGAACATTCTTTTCAGTGAAATTTCAACCACAGACGGAGATGTTTTTGTTTCCTCTTTCGGAAATATCACGGCAAAGGATTCGCAATCTCTTATCAGTGGGAACAGTTTGAATTTAACGGCGTTAAACGGTTCTATCACGACCAAAGACGGATCGGCTTTTAAAATTCAAACGAATGTTGCGGGCGGAACAGACGGCACTTTAACCGCCCATGCCGAAAGAGATATTTTCTTATCACAGGGAACAGGCGATTTAGGCATTGTCAAAGTATCATCTTCAACCGGAGATGTCGGTTTAACCGTGCCTCAAGGCACCATTTACGACGCCAATGCAGACAATGAAGAAAATCTGCAAACCAAAGCCGAGTTGGAAAAAAGATGGGAGAATATGGGGCTGATGGGGCTGACCGGTTCGGCTTTAACCGACGCCGTCACCGCTTTTGAAAATCAAAAAACGGCCGAATATCGTTCTTACTGGGATCAAAGGAAACAAACCGGCAATGAAGAGTTTTCCTATTCTGCGGAAGAAAGACAAAATTTAAGCGACAGTCTCATCCGTTCCGTTAAATCCGAGGCGGAAATTCAAAGAATGAGTGTTGAAGAAATCAACGCCATTACGGATCCGATGATTGACTCTTTAGAAACGCAAATTACAAACCGTTTCAAAGACACCGTCTACACCGCCGATTTTGCCTATACGGCGACAGAGGCAGAAAAAACGCAGTTGTCCAAGGGCGCCGGTTGGAATAAATCCCAGCTGGAACAGGAATTTATCGCCGCCAAACTGGACACGCAAGTCGGCACTCAAACACAGATAGAAGATCCGAACATCGTCGGCAAAAAAGTGACTGTAACGGCGGGCGGCTCTATCGGCCGAGACAACGGCGAACTTGTTTTGTCTTTGGACAATATGAAAAACTGGTCTGATGAGGAAAAACTGGCCTTCACGGCGGCGGAAAGAGATAATGTCGCCATTTCCGAAGACGGCAAGACGGTGACGATTTCTTTGCGGGAAGATTTGGATATTCACGCCTCCGAAAGTCTTTCTTTAACGGCGACGGGGTATGTTTATCTTGGCGCGGAACAAAATATTTACATTGATAAGATTGCTTCCGGCACAGACAGCGCACGGCAAAACATCACCATTACCGGCGCTCAAAACATTTATCAGGTATCCGTGGATACCGCTCCGGCCGTCACCGGAAAAGATTTGGTTTTAGAGGCCGCGGGAGGAGACATCGGCTCTGACACACAAGCTTTGACAACAAACTTAACCGGCAAAATCAATGCCAGATCGCAAAGAGATATTTATCTGAAAGGATTGGCCGCAGATGGTTCGTCCCAAGATTTGAATGTGGATTACCTTTATGCGCCGAACTTGATTTCTCTGTCCGGGAAAAGCATTTTGGACGCTCGTTCGGACGATCTGGTCAATCTGCGCGCCAACACGATTTCTTTGCAGGCGGCAACGGATATCGGAGCTTTGAACAACGCTTTGGACATTTCTTTAACAAGAGCTCAAGAGGATTCGAAACTGTCCGCCGACGCGGGACAGGATATTTTCTTGAAAAACGCCGAAGCAACCGACTTAACCGCCTCTTTACAAAGTGGCAGGAATTTATCCGTTGCGGCGGCGCAGGGCAATGTCATTCTTTTAAAAGCCCAAGCCGGACAAAATGCGTCCGTCACGGCCGATAAGGGAAATATTGACATTACCGAAATGCAGGCGCAGACCGGCACTTTGACCGTCACAACAACAACCGGCTCTTTAACCGCCGATACCTTGTCCAGCGGCGGCAAGGCGGAACTGAACATTGCCGGTAATGCGGACATGACCT
>CAVDQP010000031.1:0-6364 GCA_963611245.1 Holdemanella biformis | reverse complement strand
GTTCAAGGCACGGTCTTGACAGGCAATCTGTCTGTGGAAAATATGACGGCGGACAAGAACATTACTTTAACCTCTCAACAAGGGGACATTGTTTTATCTGACACGAAAGCAGGAGCAAACACATCTCTGCTTGCGGGAAAAGGAGACATTACTTTAACAAAATCCGAAAGCGGGCAAGACTTCTCCGTCACCGCGAACGAAGGCGATATTGAGATTAAAGAAAGCTTGATTGCCACGCTTGGGAAAGGTCTTATCAAAGCCTTGAAAGGGCAGATTCTCTTTGAACAAGCAGAGGTCAAAACAGGCACGACCTTGACGGTTCAAGCCGGGCAAGACATCAAAGCCAATGTTATGTCTTCCGGCACGGACACCTCCGTCACGGCGGGCGGACAGGCTCAAATCGCCTCTTTGTCCAGCGGCGGCAAGGCGGAACTGAACATTGCCGGTAATGCGGACATGACCTCTGTTCAAACGGACGGAGACGTAACGGCCGATGTGACAGGTAACATTGACCTTGCCTCTTTGCAGGCCAAAGGCGATGTATCCTTAACCGTGGGCGGGCAAGCCGACATCACCTCTTTGACCACAGAAAAAGATGCCACCTTGACCATTGCCGGCAACACGGATATTGACACTTTGTCCGGACAGAACATTACTTTAACGGTTCAAAACGGGACGACTTCCGTCTCTGAGATGACTGCCGGAAACGACATTGAGCTACAAACCAGCGGACAGAACACTGTTTTAACTCAGGTAACAGCCGGCGGCAATGTTCAAGGCACGGTCTTGACAGGCAATCTGTCTGTGGAAAATATGACGGCGGACAGAGATATTTCGTTTGACGCGCAAAACGGTGATTTTACTATCGGTAAGATGTCTGCGCAAAACGGGCAAATCAATCTGGCGGCTGAAAACGGATTTATCAACGCAAAGACGAATGAGATAACTTTGCAGGCTCAAACAGTCAATCTGACAGATGTCGGCAAGGATATCGGTTCTCAAACCCGTCCGATGAAAGTTCAGGCCAACGATCTGAATGCTTTTGCCGACAAAGATATTTACCTTTTCTTAAAATCATTAGATGATACCGCGCAAGACAGCCATTTTGGAACGATTTCGTCCAAAGACGGTAATATTTATCTGAAAGCGGAAAACGAAAACGCTCTTTTGTCCGGAGTTGTCTCTGCCGAAAAAGGGCATCTTTCCATTTACGCCGAAAATTCCATTAAGGACATAGCGCAAAATGAAGAAGGAACCTTGCGAGCGAATACTCTTTCTTTGACGGGGAAAAAGGGAACTATCGGCAGTCAAGACGCCTATATCCAAGTGGATTCTTCCGCCACGGAAGATGGATGGGTGGACGCAAAAGCCGCTCAGGGTATCTTTATCAACGAAAAGAAAGGGCCTTTGAACATTCGCAGTTTTGAAGTGACGGAAGGCGACTTGAAAATGCATATCGACAGCACGATTCAAGGCGTAAAAGTGCCAAAAGGACAAGCCAACATCACAGCCCAAAATATTGAACTGCATTCAAATAAAGGCAGTATCGGTATCGACGGGCGCGAGTTGGTTTTATCCGTGAATGATGCCCTCCCCGGTCACATTGATTTACTGGCGGCAACGGGCATTTCTTTTGAAAAAACCAGTCCTGATTTATGGTCTAATTATATGATTGTTACGCAGAATGGAAAAATCAAAGGCGTTTTCCCCAGCGGACACGACAGAATAGGAATTTTAAAAGCATCAGGCGGTGTGAACTTTATTTTCTTTGATGGAGGAAAATGGTCTAACTTATGGGTTGCGAAAAAAGATATTGAAAGCAAATTATTGGATCCGGTGGTCGTTCATTCGCCTGCCCATTCAACGGTTCAACCCCATGAAACACCATTTGGCGGAACTTCCTACACCTTGCAATACAAAGGAATTACAGGTCAAAGAATGGAACAAAAAGATTGGCAGGAATACTTTTTGGAACTTTCCTTAAATAACTGACCTTTCTTAATTGGAAAAAACGGACAATTTGTCCTAAAAATCAGCCGGTGACAGTTAAATCTATCACCGGCTTTTAAAGGCTCTTTTCTCTATAAAAAAAGAGAAGGCTCTTCAAAAGAGTTCATTATCTGAGACACCCTTTTTTCAACAAACACCCTGTTAAAAATGAATTAAAATCTTGTTTTTTAATATTGCCGTTTTCATCGCACGGGGCGTAAGTTTGATGAAACTCTTGTTTTTGAATGCCGTAAATGTCTCCCGTATCTTTTCCGGAAATATTCAACATTCCGCCCGCTTTAATCGACATTTTTTCGCCCCAAGGCGCTTGAAATTCAATATCTTCTTTTACGGGAATAAAGGACTGCGCGCCGCCTTTCGGTCGATATTGTTTATCGTTTGTCGGGTCTTTTTCGTATTTTTTGGCAAACGTTTTTGCGTCAATGATATATTCTTCTCCGTTCGGATTGCGAACTATCATATCGCCTTTTTCCTTCACCGTGTTTTTGGTTTCTTCGTGCCCGTCTTTCATTTTTGTGACGACAACTTCGCCCACAACGCCCTCTCGAGCCTCAATCCTCGCCGTTTTGGCATACAGTTGCGGTGTTACTCCTTTGTCCAACTGTTGTTGCACATATTCTTTCATATCCGAAATATACATAGCGACTTTTCTCCTTGCCTAAAATCTTGATTTCAACTAAAGACAAAAAAACGTTTTCTGTCTTGACTTTAAGCATACCCCCCCATTTGTCAACTATTTTTTTGATTTTTTAAATTATTTTTAAATAACCTGTTTTATCTTTTTATTTTTCAATAACTTACAATAAAAAACGGCCGTCTTTTAAAAGACGACCGTTACAAAAAATATTTCTAAAATTGCTTAAAGGCAGGATTCAATCCAAGATTTCAGTTCTTCTTTAGGTTGAGAGCCGACCCGACGCGCCACCTCTGTGCCGTTTTTAAAAATCAAAACCGTCGGAATGCTTTGAATACCGTAAGTATTCGGAGCCACAGGCGCCTCATCAATATCCAACTTAAAAATTTTTACCTTTCCGGACAGTTCGCCGGCCACCTCGTCCACATAAGGCGACATTTGACGGCACGGCCCGCACCAAGTCGCGAAAAAATCCACAACAACCGGCACTTCCGATTCCGTTATTTCTTTTTGAAATTCCGCGTCTGTCAATATTTTCATTTTTTTTCTCCTTTTTTTGTTTTGCGTTTGCAAAAACCGTCTTTTCATTCGATTTTGCTATTTTTTTTGGGGGAAAGAACTATCCAAAGGCCATCTCGGACGCGCCTTGAAATCCAAAGAATCCGTCAATCCTTCTCGAAACCGTTCCAAACCCGCCCAAGCCACCATAACGGCGTTGTCCGTACATAGGTTAACCGGAGGCGCCGTAAATTGCAATTTATTTTTTTCCGCCAATTCCGTCAACATTCCTCTCAAAGCCGTATTGGCGGCCACTCCGCCGGCCACAACCAAATCTTTGCCTTCGGGAAAACGGCTTTTAAAAATCCGAACGGCGTGTTCCAATCTGTCTTTCACCGTTTTTAAAACCGCCGTTTGAAAAGAAGCGGCAATGTCGCAAATTTCTTTTTCCGTTAAATCGCGTGTTTGTTGTCCGGCCGGTGAAGTATTTTCCTGAGACGCCTTTTTTGTCAGTTGTTCTATGGTATGACGCACTGAAGTTTTTAATCCGGAAAAAGAAAAATCGCAACCGGCGCGCCCTTTCATCGGCGTCGGAAATGCAAAAAGAGAAGCATCTCCGTTTTTGGCGGCGGTCTCGATTTTCGGCCCTCCGGGGTATCCTAGCCCCAACATTTTCGACACTTTGTCAAAAGCTTCGCCGGCCGAATCGTCCATAGTGCCGCCCAATCTTTCATATCGACCGACACCTTTGACCACCAATATTTGACAATGTCCGCCGGAAACCAGCAACAACAAAAAAGGAAATTCCACCTGACCTGTCAGACGAGAAGTCAACGCGTGCCCTTCCAAATGATTCAAAGCCACAAACGGCAGTTGATGCGCCGCGCAAATAGCTTTGGCCGTCATCACACCGACAATCACGCCGCCGATAAGACCGGGGCCGGCCGACACGGCGACGGCGGACAAATCTTCAAAGCCTATGCCCGCTTGCGTCATTGCTTCGGCGACGATTTCGTCAATGCGTTCCAAATGCGCCCGAGCGGCGATTTCCGGCACAACGCCGCCGAACGGCGTATGCATTTTTATCTGCGTCCACAAAACATTCGAGCAGATTTCTTTTTTTTCATTGACGACCGCGGCGCCTGTTTCATCACAACTGGACTCTATTCCCAAAACATACATAACCGACCTTTAACCTTACTTTATCTTGACTTTTTTCGTTTTAAAAACACCTTAAAAGACCCGAACTGCCCCAAAGAATCTTTCACCGGCAGATATTCTCGAATCTTTTTCCTAAAATACTCTTTTTCCAACCACAGGGGAAGATTTTTTTTCAAAGCACCTTCTGTTTTCAATCCTTTTCCCGTGATAATCAGAACTTCTTTCGACCCTTTTTGAAAATGAGCGTCTATAAAAGAAAGGACTTTTTCATACGCCTCTTGCAAAGTCAGATGATGCAAATCCAAACTGTCGGACAAAGAGCCGTTTTTCATTTTGTTTGTTGCCAAAACGTCAAAACGACGACGTATGAAAGACAATGACGGCAAAGCATCTCGCGCGCCCGACAAAAAACAACGGGACCTTTTTGTTTTTTTCAAAGGTTGAACCGTTTTTTTGTAATCTTCCCAAATTTTCATATCCGAAAGTTCTTTTATCATTGAAGACCTTTCGTTTTTTCCGCATCTTCCTCTTCGGGGAGCAAAAACGCCTCTTTTCCCTTTTGTATCGTCAATTTGACCCCCTTCGGTAAAAGCAGAAAATAAGTTCCGGAAGAATTCATTCGACCGGCTTTTTGAAAAGCTTGTTCACCGAATCCCCAGAAAAAATCGCCTCGGATACCTCCTTTAATCGCGCTGCCGATATCCTGAGCCACCACCAACCGATGTAAAGGATTGCCGTCCGCGTCCGTTGTTTGCAACCACAACGGCGTTCCCAAGGGCACAAATCCCGTGTCCACCGCCATAGACCGCCCCGCCGTCAAATGAACTCCTTGCGCGCCTGTCGGCCCGTCCGGCAATAAAGGAGAATCGTTTTTTTCAATCACTTGAAAGAAAATATACCGATGATTGCCGTTCATAATTTCCTTTGCCTGTTGCGGGTGAGCGCGCAACCAAGCTCGAATATCCGGCATAGATCCTTTTCCTTTTTCCAAAACGCCTTTTTCCCGCATCAAAGAACTGATACCGACAAAAGGCAGTCCGTTCGAATCGGCGTATCCTATTCGAATGAAAGAACCGTCCGGCATTTTGACCCGACCGGAACCTTGAATCTGCAAAATAAATTTATCGACAGCGTCATCAACCCATAAAAGAACCGGCGCTTTATCCTCGCTTTGCTCTTCTATCTGCCGGCGTGTAAAATAAGGCACCAGTTTTGCGTTTTCCACTCGACCGACCACAGGCGGCATACCGCTTTTTCCGAAAGCGGCCCAATCCACTTTAACCATATCTGTCGGCGTTGAACGAATAGGAACGGAATATTTTTTTGTTTTTTCAAACGAACCGTTCAAAGACGCTTCGTAATATCCGGTAAAAACACCGTCTTTTTTGCCGGCATACATCACTTGATACGGCGTCAACGATTTTTCCAAATACGCCCGAATCTCTTTTTTTCTCTGTTCAAGCGTATCATCGGAAGGGCTTTTTGTCTGAAAAGATTTTTTTCCCTCAAAAGCAGGAATGTCGGAAAATTTCGCCAAGCCCGAACAAAAATCATTCCAAACGGGGGAATTTTTCAGACAAGACGCTCGCAAAGCCGGCAAAACCTGCGTCAAATCATCTTCTTGCCACCCTTTTAATTCGGAAAAAGAAACGAAAGAAAGATTCATTTCCTCGGAAATATCCGTTTTAATGGGAGATTCCTCTTTTTTCTGCCGACAAGAACACTGCGTCAAAAAAAACAAACTTCCCGACAGAAAAAGACAAAAAACCGCGTTAAATACCGCTTTTTTCCCTTTTTTTCCTAAACGCCGCCCTGTGTTTTTTTCAGCCATGGACTTCCTGCCCGCTTGTTTCGCACAAAGTCCAATCCGCATACGGTTTTTCTTTGGTAAAAGTCCACACATCTTTCATTTTGACAATATGGAAAGGATCGCCTTCAATCACGCGTCCTTTATCGTTTTTCAACACATTGACCTGTTCGGAAATAAATTCCGCCGTGACTTTTTTTATATTTTCGCTCAATGGCGTTGTGATTTTAATCTTCGGTTGAGAAATTAAAGAC
>CAVDQP010000030.1:0-10768 GCA_963611245.1 Holdemanella biformis | reverse complement strand
CTCTGCCCTTGTGAAAGAAAAAACAGTGGACAGAGGCTCCGGCTCGGACAAAGGCGCAGATGCGGACGTGAGCTCCGGCGTTTCTTTTTCGGGAAAAAAACCGGATTTGGGGAGTTTGTTGTTCGAACTTATCCGGCCATCTCTTCAAAAATGGTTGGAAGAACGGTATTTTCCACCTGAAAAGTAAGTCTTTTAATATCAGTCTTTTTTGTTTTCTGTCTTTTTTAATGGAAAAATCCTTTTTTCTCGTGTGTTTCGTCTTGATTTTTTTTGCTTGTTTTATTAGGATAGCAAAAGTTTATTTGTGATCTTAAAGGAAAAAAAATGCTGGAAAAAACATATAATCCTCAGGAAATGGAGGATAAAATTTATGAAAAATGGTTGCAAAAAAAAGTTTTTCAATGTCAGCCTGAAAGTGAAAAAGAACCGTTTTGTATTTTAATGCCGCCTCCGAATGTGACGGGAAATCTTCATATCGGGCATGCTTTGGATTGTTCGATGCAGGACGCCGTCGCGCGTTTCAAAAGAATGAAAGGTTTTGATGTTCTTTGGCAACCCGGAATGGATCACGCCGGTATTTCCACTCAAATGATGGTGGAACGTATGTTGGCAAAGGAAGGCAAAACACGTCATGATTTGGGAAGACAAGCTTTCGTTGAAAAAGTTTGGGAATGGAAAAAAGAATACGGCGGAAAAATATTAAACCAGCAAAAAAAATTGGGCGCTTTGCCGGATTGGTCGCGGGAACGCTTTACTTTGGACGAAGGATTGTCCGCCGCGGTGCGTAAAGTCTTTGTTCAATTGTATAAAGAAGGATTGATTTATAAAGACAAACGACTGGTGAACTGGGATACGGCGTTGCAGTCCGCCGTGTCTGATTTGGAAGTTGAACAAAAAGACGTCAACGGGTCTATGTGGTATATTCGTTATCCTGTGGCGGGGGAAGAAGGAACTTTTCTGACGGTGGCCACAACCAGACCGGAAACAATGTTCGGAGATACCGCCGTTGCCGTCAATGCCGAAGATAAACGGTATAAACATCTTATCGGCAAATATTGCGTTCTGCCGATTGCCGACAGGTTGATACCGATTGTCGCCGATGAACACGCCGATCCCGAAAAAGGAACGGGCGCCGTGAAAATTACGCCGGCGCATGATTTTAACGACTTTGAAGTCGGGCGGCGTCACAATCTGGAAATGATTAACATTTTGGATTCTTACGGACATTTAAACGAAAACGTGCCGACGGAATTTCAAGGATTGGAACCGCTGCAGGCGCGTCCCCTTGTGCTTGAAAAATTAAAACAGTTGGGCGTTTTTGAAAAAACGGAAAGTCACCCGATGACCATTCCTTACAGTTCCAAAAGCGGGACGATTGTGGAACCTTGGTTGACGGATCAGTGGTTTGTCGATGCGAAAGAATTGGCAAAAGAGGCCATACGGGTTGTTGAAAACGGTGAAATTAAATATGTGCCGGATAATTGGAAAAATCTGTATTTTGAATGGATGTATAATATTCAACCGTGGTGCATTTCCCGTCAACTGTGGTGGGGGCATCAAATCCCTGTTTGGTATGGTCCGAACGGAGAAGTCTTTTGTGAGGAAACTTTCGAACAGGCGCAGGCTATGGCGGAACAACAGCTGGGAAAAGGGGTTGTCTTAACACAAGATACAGATGTGTTGGATACCTGGTTTTCTTCCGGTTTATGGGCGTTTACGACGTTGGGGTGGCCTCAACAGACAAAAGAGCTGCAAAAATATTATCCGACAAATGTTTTAATCACCGGATTTGATATTATTTTCTTCTGGGTTGCGCGTATGATTATGTTGTCAATGCATTTCAAAAAAGATGTTCCTTTCAAAGAAGTGTTGATTCATGGGCTTGTGCGCGATGAACACGGACAAAAAATGAGCAAATCCAAAGGCAACGGCATAGATCCGTTGGAAATGGTGAACGTTTACGGTGCCGACGCGGTCAGATTTACGTTGTTGGCTTTGGCGGGACAGGGACGCGATATGCAGATTTCCGGTTCTAAAATTGAACTGGGACGCAATTTTATCACGAAGATATGGAACGCGGCTCGTTTTTGCGAGATGAATGATTGCCGTTTTGATTCGTCTTTTAAGCCGGAAACGGTGAAGGAAGCTTTGAATCGTTGGATTGTGTTTAAGGCGCATCAAGCGGCCGAAAAAATAGCACAGGCATTGGAAACCTATCGTTTCCAAGAGGCGACGCAAGAAATGCATCAATTTATTTGGGGAACTTTCTGCGATTGGTATGTGGAAATGACAAAACCGGTTTTTGCAGCCTCCGATGAACGGATAAAAGAGGAAACGCGTCGAACCGCTGCTTATGTGTTACGGCAAATCTGTTTGCTTATTCACCCGATTATGCCGTTTGTCAGCGAAGTTTTGTGGGAACAATCGGACTTTGGAATAAAAGAAGGTTTGTTGGCCGCCGAAACCGCGTGGCCGGAAATTCTGCCGAAAAAGGACGAACAAGCCTTGTTTGAAAAAGAGGCCTTGAAAATCGATGCTTTGATTGAAAGAGTGACCGCTATTCGTTCCGTGCGTTCTGAAATGAATATTCCCGCCGGAAAAAGGTTGTCTTTGATGATTAAAGGGGCTTCTGACGTTCAAAAAGAGGAGATTGAAGAACAGGAGGTTTTGTTGAAATCGTTGGCGCGTTTGGAAACGGTCTCGTTTGTCAATGAAACTGTGCATGGCGCGGTGCAACAGGTGCTGAACGCTCTGACTTTAATGATTCCTTTGGAAGGGGTTTTAGACGTTGACGCCGAAAAAGAACGGCTGAAAAAAGAACAGGCCGTATTGCAAAAAAACATTGCTCAGGTAGACGCAAAACTGTCTAACGAATCTTTTATTGCAAAAGCGCCCGCCTCCGTAGTGGAAGAACAAAGACAGCGTCGTCAGGCGGCGTTGGACTCTTTAAATAAAATACAGGAAGCTTTGGCGCGTTTTGATTTATTGTAATTTGAAAAAAGGGGACGGATAAAATCGTCGCCTTTTTCAAAATAAAGTGAAAAGAAAAAATAGAAACTGGAAATAAAAAAAGCATCAAAAAGGATAAAGAAAAAACAATGAAAGGTATTTATTTTTTAATGGGAGAAAAGGAAAACTCCCTTCCTCAAATAGCTCAAAAAGCGGTTGAACTGTTACGGGCAAAAGGAAAAAAAGTCGCTTATTTTAAACCGGTCGGTCATGATGAAACATCTTTAATGTCGGAAGAATTGGCAAAAGATTTGGTGGCGCGCGGCAATAAAAACAAGTTGATTGAAGATGTTATCGTCGCTTATCGTCAATATGAAAAGGAAAATGACTTTGTGGTGTGCGAAGGGACGGACGGTTCTTCTCGTGATTTGGTGATAGAATTTCGGTTGAATTCCATTCTGGCGGATAATCTTTGCTTGCCGGCCGCGGTGGCGATGGGGCCGGAAGAAGAAGGAAAAGAACAATCCTTTTATTTTGTGAAAAAAATGTTGGAGCAAAGAAAAATCCCCGTTTTGGGAAAGGCGTCTTTGGACGAACAGACGTTGGAGATTCTGTTAAAAGAAGCGGAAGCTTTGCAATCCGATAAAGTGACTCCGAAAATGTTTGAATGCCAATTGATTGAAAAAGCGCAGGCGAATATGAAAAAAATCGTTCTGCCGGAGGGAGATTGCGAACGAGTTTTGAAAGCCGCCGATGAAATTGCCCGTCGCCGGATTGCAACACCGATTTTGCTGGGGGACAAAGATAAAATCGTCAAAATGATTAAAGAGATGTCTTTGGGCGCTCTTCGAGATGTTCAGATTGAAGATGTTGAAAAATCGGATAAACTGAAAGACTACGCTCATACGCTTTACGAATTACGCAAAGCCAAGGGTATGACCGAAGAACAGGCGGAACAGACAATTCGAGATGTCAGCTATTTCGGCACGATGATGGTGTATAAAGGAGACGCCGACGGTATGGTGTCCGGCGCGGAACATACAACGGCACATACTATTCGTCCCGCTTTGCAGTTTGTTAAAACAAAACCAAATGTTTCTTTGGTGTCCGGTGTGTTTTTGATGTGTTTTCAAGGAAAGTTGTATGTGTTCTGTGATTGCGCGGTGAATACGAATCCGACGCCTGAACAATTGGCAGAAATCGGTTTGTCCGGAGCTCAAACGGCTAAAATGCTGGGTTTGGAACCGAAGGTCGCGTTTATTTCCTATTCTTCCGGTACTTCCGGAAAAGGGCCCGATGTGGACGCGGTCGTTCAAGCGGTTCGCTTGGCTCAAGAAAAAGATTCTTCCGTTTTATCGGAGGGACCTTTGCAGTTTGACGCCGCTTTTGCGCCGGAAGTGGCCGCGGTCAAAATGCCGAACAATCCTGTTGCGGGAAAGGCAAACGTGTTTGTTTTCCCCGATTTGAATACGGGAAACACGACGTATAAAGCGGTTCAACGGGCGGCGGAAGATTCTTTGGCGGTCGGTCCTATTTTGCAAGGATTGAACAAGCCGGTGAATGATTTGTCGCGCGGGGCGACAGTGCCGGATATTATCAATACGGTGGTGATTACTTCCATTTTCGCCGGTTGCTGACGGCGATAGGCTTTGAAGTTTTTTGTTAAATATTAAAGTGAAAAAAGGAAAAAAAATGAAAATTTTAGTTATCAATTCAGGCAGTTCTTCTATTAAATATCAATTATTTAATATGGAGACAAAAGAAGTTTTGTGTTCCGGTATCGTGGAAAGAATCGGCGAAACGACGGGAAAAATTACGTATAAGAAATTCCCCTCTTCCGAAAACGAAAAGAAAATTGTGTTGGAAATGCCTTTCCCGTCGCATAAGGAAGGTATGTTAAAAGTCGCTGAAATGCTGACGGACAAGGAAGACGGCGTTATCGCCGATGTGTCGGAAATCCAAGGCGTCGGACACAGAATCGTTCATGGCGGTTCTTACACAAATCCCGTTATTGTGGACGATAAAGTCATTGAAGAGTTGAAAAAAGTTATTCCGCTGGCGCCTTTGCATAATCCGGGGCATTTGGTCGGGATTGAAGTGGCGCGTCAATTATTCCCTCACGCGACGCATGTGACGGTGTTTGATACGGCATTCCATATGACGATGGAACCGAAAGCGTATATGTATCCTTTGCCTTACGAGTATTACACTCAAATGCAGGTGCGCCGTTACGGTTTCCACGGGACAAGCCATAAGTATGTCAGCCACTATGCCTCTCGTTTGTTGGAAAAGCCGTATGAACAATGCAATATCATTACAATTCATTTAGGCAACGGGTCTTCTATGGACGCGGTAAAGAACGGGCGTTGTATTGATACTTCCATGGGGTTGGCGCCGTTGGAAGGCCTGATGATGGGGACTAGGTGCGGTTCCATTGATCCGGCGATTATCGGCTATGTCATGCGCCAAACGGGCATCAGCATCGATGAAATGGATAAAGTGATGACGAAGAAAAGCGGTTTTTTGGGAATTTGCGGCTATACGGATATGCGGGACGTTCATGCGCAAGTCGCCGCCGGAAACGATCGGGCAAAGCTGGCGTTGGATATGTTGTGCCACAGAATTAAAAAACAAATCGGCGCTTATATGGCGGAAATGGGTTCCGTTGACGCTTTAGTCTTTACGGCCGGTATCGGAGAAAACGACGAAATCGTCCGTCGTCAATCTTTGCAGGGATTGGAAAATTTCGGCATTGAACTGGACGAAGCGAAAAATGACGAACGTGTTAAAGAATGGGCGTTGATTTCAAAGCCGACTTCTAAAATCAAAGTGTTTGTCATTCGGACAAACGAGGAATTGGAAATCGCGCAAGAAACGGAAAAATTCCTCTAAAACGTCTTTTTTGAGTATAAAACCGCTTTTTCTGTATGGAAAAGGCGGTTTTTATTTTTATTTTTTTCAGTTCAAACCGAAAACAAAGCGTAACATCAAGTCAATTTGTGCAATTAAACATAAAACGTGTTCTATTCGCCGATTTATTTGTGAGGTTGCAAAAATTACGGGCGGCTTCTTTTTTGGTTTCTATATTTATGATGTTTTGCGCAGAGTAAGTATTATCGTCGATGCAAACAGGTTCTCCGAAAGGAATTTCTATCAATTTCAAACATAAAGATGTCGGTAAATTCGTAAATGTCATATAGTAAGCATACGGGCTTGTAGAAATCCACCTTATCAGTTTGGTTAGCTTGATATCTCCGCTGACGGCGGCAGCGGCGGATTGCAAGGGCGTTATATCCAAAAAATCAAAAGTGCCCGTGCTTGAACCGATGTTGTTGAACGCTTCGTTTGCATTAAAAATCAAAAGTTCGAATTCTTCGACGAATTTATTTTCGCGTATGCGTCCCATTGCCATGTTGTAACCGGCTAAACCGCCGACGGATAAAACGCCGACAATCGCCAACACGCCTAACATTTCAATCATGGAACGACCTGATTCCGTAAAAATTCTCTTCATCTTTTTTTTCCTTTTTAGGCAAAGTTGCTACAAAAATAGGTACCTGTTTTTGTAACACTATCAGATTACGTAAAACAGCGCAAGAGGAATATATTTTTTCTGTTACAAACGCACCTACCTATTTTTGTAGCAAAAAAAGAAAAAAACAAAGCAAATCAACGGGGTTTGTTGCGTTCATTTTCCGTTTTTATTCTGGGAAAAGTATAAAAAAAGCGCCTTTGAAAGACGCTTTTGCGGTTTAGAATAAGACTTTGTTTTTTTAATCGTTGTTTTGAGGCATCGTCGGCAAATGCAATATCTGCACTTTTCGAACACAGCGCGCGTCTCTTTCTAAAATTTTAAAGGAGACGCCGGAAGAATGTTCAATGATTTCCGTTTTATTCGGTATGCGGCCGGCCATGTCAATGATTAAACCGCCTAAAGTGTCAATTTCCGTGTCTTTGTTGGCATAGAGACCTTTGGGAAGGTAATCGTTTAAATCCTCCAAACGGGTTTTGGCGTCGGCTTCCAAAGTGGTGTCGTCAATTTTTTTGATATACGGAGCGTCGTTTCCGTCGTGTTCGTCTTCAATTTCTCCGACGATTTCTTCCAATAAATCTTCCATTGTGATAACACCGTCCGTTCCGCCGTATTCATCAACGACAATCGCCATTTGAATTTGCTTGCATTGCATTTCTTGAATTAAGTCAACCACCTTCATGGAAGGAGCCACAAACAAAATCGCCGAACTCATCAATTCGCGCACCTGCGGCGTTCTTTTTTCAATAATGGCGTAAAGAATGTCTTTAATATGAACAATGCCGATAATGTGGTCCATATCCTTTTCATAAACGGGATACCGCGTGAATTTATCTTTCGGCAAAATTTTTAAAAACTCTTTAAATCCGATATCGGCGGGAATGCCGGCAATGTCCACCGCCGGCACCATCACATCTTTCGCCCGTGTGTCCCGCATTTGCAACAGATTTTGCAACATGCGGATTTCTCGCGCCTCTAACGAGTCTTGTTCCTTTTGTTCCGTTTCCTCTGTTTTATCTTCTATGATTTCTTCCAGAGTTTTGAAAACATTTTGATTTTCTTTTTTTTCAAACAGGTTTTTGACTTTTTCAAACATTTTTTTGTTTATTCCTTGTTTTCCAAAGAACAGGCGTCGGCATAAGGATTTTTAATGCCGAAAGACGCCAGAATTTGTGTTTCCATTTGCTCCATAAATTCGGCTTCTTCTTCGCTTTTTTCATGATCATAACCTAAAAGATGCAACAGCCCGTGAATGAACAAATGAATGAAATGATCTTCAAAAGAAATTTTTTCTTCTTCCGCTTGGCAAGATAAAGTTTCGTAAGATAAAACGATGTCGCCTAAAAGACCAAATTCTTCCGCTTTGGCCGATTCGTCCGTTTCAAAGGAAAGAACATTGGTTGCGCTGTCTTTGCCTCGATATTGTTTATTCAAAAGATGAATGGCATCGTCGTTTGTCAGACAAACGCTGATTTCAACCGAACGGGGAAGGAGATGTTTTTTGATTTCCGGCAAATCAAAGACTTTTTTTGCCGCCGACAGTCCTTTTTCTTCCAAAAAAGGAAGTTTGTCATTCCATCGGTCGTCTTCCGTGTTAAAGGACAAAAAGACTTCCGGTAAAGCAGAAGAATCGTGTGTCATGCCCGCGAATTTCCCTTTGCTTGTTCGTATGCTTTGACGATTTTGGAAACAAGCCCGTGACGGACAACGTCTTTTTCCGTAAATTCAACGATTTTTATTTCTTCAATGTTCTTTAAAATCCGAATGCTTTCCGCCAAGCCGGATTCAACGCCGCGTGGCAAGTCTGTCTGGCTTAAATCGCCGTTGATGACCATACGGGAATTTTCCCCCAAACGGGTCAGGAACATTTTCATCTGCATCGGAGTTGTGTTCTGCGCTTCGTCCAAAATCACCATCGCGTTGGACAAAGTTCTTCCGCGCATATAGGCCAAAGGCGCAATTTCAATTTCTCCCATTTCCAGCTTTCTGTCCACCTGATCGGAAGGCAACATATCATACAAAGCGTCATACAACGGACGTAAATACGGGTCGATTTTTTCTTTCAAATCACCGGGGAGAAAGCCTAAATTTTCACCGGCTTCCACGGCCGGACGGGTCAGAATAATCTTGTCGATTTTCCCTTCCAACATCAAAGAAACCGCCTTTGCCACCGCTAAAAAGGTTTTGCCCGTTCCGGCGGGACCGATGCCGAAAACCATTTCGGAAGCGTTCATCGCTTGGACAAATTCCGCCTGCGTTTTGGTGCGGGGGTAAATCTGTCTTTTCTTTGTTTTCAGGGTCAAATCCTGACTGTATAAGGAATTGTTTTCTTCCGTTTGCGTCCTGTCGTTGACTTTCATTTCCATATTTTATCCTTTCTTTTTATCATCTGAAGAACGAAGGGGAGCCGAACCTGCTCTTTCGGCGGTCAGACTGGTCGCCGTCGCCTCTTTTATTTTAACACAAATAAACGAACCAAGCAATTCTTCCGGCGCCTCAACGTGCACATTTTGCATATAAGGGCTGTATCCCGTCAGCTGTCCTTTCTTTTTTCCTCTTTCGGTTAAGAGAATTTCCGTTGTTTTTCCTATCATGGCTTCGTTGGCTTTTTTCTGCAGAGATAAAATCAGTTCCTGCAAGCGAAGTAACCGCTCTGTCTTGATTTTTTCCGGCACTTGTCCCCGCATGACGGAGGCGGGAGTTCCGGGACGCCGACTGTATTTAAAGGAAAAAGCGCTGGCATAGCCAATTTTTTGAACCAACCGCATGGTTTGTTCGAAATCTTCGTCCGTTTCTTCCGGAAAACCGACGATAAAGTCCGACGACATGGCGATGTCCGGCCTTTTTTCTCTCAGTTTTTCAACGACTTCTTCATACAAACGCGTTGTGTAGCGGCGATTCATAGCCTTTAATATTTTGTCCGATCCGGATTGTATCGGAAGATGCAGGTAAGGTATCAGTTGCGGCACTTCTTGATGCGCCGAAATTAAGTCGTCCGTCATTTGAGACGGGTAAGAGGTGACATAGCTCATTCTTTTCAAACCGTCCAATTCCGCCAGCTTTCGGATAAGATATCCTAAATCCCGTTCTTTTCCGTTTTCGTCTTCGCCATGAAAAGCGTTGACGTTTTGCCCCAGTAACGTAATGTCCTTCGCGCCGCTTTGAAGTAAAAGTTTTGCTTCTTCCAAAATATCTTTTATCGGTCGAGAATATTCACACCCGCGGGTGTAAGGCACAACACAGTAAGAGCAAAATTTGTCGCACCCTTCCTGAACCGCCAAAAAACAACGAGCGCCGTGTGCTTGCGCGGGTGCCAAAGCGTCGAACTTTTCATCGGCGGAAAAGTCCGCTTGTATTTTCGGCCTGCGTCCTTTTTCTCTTTCCGCCAAAACTTGCGGTAAAAGATGATATCGTTGAGGTCCTAAAACGGCGTCGACAAAAGAAAGTTTTTTCAACATTTCTTCGCCCACCGCTTGCACAACGCAGCCCGTGACGACGATTCGAGTCGGCGCTTTGTATTTTTCAAGGCGCTTTTCTTTGATTTCTCTGAAACGACCCAGCTCCGAATACACTTTGTCCGTTGCTTTTTCTCGAATGTGGCAAGTGTTGAGAACCATTAAATCGGCTTGTTCCATCTGTGTCGTTTCCTCATAGCCGAAAGCTTTCATTAAATCCACAATACGTTGGGAGTCATAAACATTCATCTGACACCCCATTGTTTTGACATATATTTTTTTCATCGGTTTCTTTTTATCTCTTTTGTTTTTATCATTTATTTTTTAATTTTTGCAAGGTTGTGTTTTTACAATCAGTTTTGTTTGATTTTTACTCTTTTATTGTTCCAAAAAAGATTGGATTTTCTGTTTTAAATACTGCAAAGCCTGTCCTCTGGCTTTTGGGTCGGCTTTTTTCATCGTCGGGTAAAGCGTTTGATAAAAGGACAGATATTCCCGTTCGGTCAAAACCTCTTTTGCCGCCTGAAGCAGCTTTTTTTCTTTCCATTTTGACGCTTGTCGGATAGCGGCTTTTTTGTCGGCCGGAGAAATTTGTTTTTCCATTATTTTTAAAAGAGAAAGGGCTTGATCGTCGGAACTTTCGCCCGCGGGAAGAAACCATTTGTTTTCTTTTTTATCCGCCGCCAAAAGCAACCACGCGTAAGCAGGCAAGCCGCGAACGGCTTTGTCGGCGATTTGATTTTTCTGTTCAAAGGTCAACTCTTGCGCCTCAAGAGATTTTAAAATCTGTTGATAGGTTTCTAAAATAACGGTTTCATTGTTTGTCATTAAA
>CAVDQP010000029.1:0-10915 GCA_963611245.1 Holdemanella biformis | reverse complement strand
TCGTTACACGGTGCAAAACGACGGCGAATCGCATTCGTTTGAGGAAAAATATATTTTCGATACGTGTTTTTTGCCTTTATCCGAAGAAAAAAGAAAGGTTTTGGACAGAGTCTTTTTTCTTTTTCACATCGCCGCCGGCATCAGTTATTATAAAGCGTTTGTTTCGGATACCGTGTCGGTTGACAGCGGACGGTTGACGCAAGAAGAGGCGTCTTTTTTTACGACTTTTTACTTTAAAGGGCTGGGAGAATTTTTCTGCCGTAACGATTTGCCGTTGAAAAAAATAGATTTTTCGTTCACGGCGCAAGTATCGGAGCCTATTTTAAAAGAAAAGTTGAAAAAAAGGTGTCTTTTGCCCATCGGCGGCGGAAAAGATTCCGCGCTGTCTTTGGAACTTTTGAAAGAAAGCTTTAAAAAAGAGGATATTTTGCCTGTCTCTTGCGGTATGGCTCGCCCGATTGCCCAGACAATTCAAGTGTCGGGATTGCCGTCCTCTTTGCTGATACGACGGGAAATTTCTCCCAATCTGATAGCGTTGAATAAAGAAGGAAAAGTATTCAACGGGCATGTGCCGGTGACGGGAATTTTTGCTTTTTTACTGCTGGCTTGCGGGATTTTGTATGATTATGCGTTTGTTGTTATGTCTTGCGAAAAATCCGCTAACGTCGCCACACGCCTTTATAAAGGAGAAGAAGTCAACCATCAATGGAGCAAATCTTTTGAATTTGAATCCTTATTCAACACTCTTTCTCATAAACTGGTGCCGGACTTTTCTTATTTTTCTTTGTTGCGCCCTTTGTCGGAATTAAAGATTGCTTACCTTTTTTCTAAATACGGTTCGCCTTATTTCCCCGTCTTTACCAGCTGCAATAAAGCGTTCAAGCTGGATAAAGAAAAAAGGCTGGATCGCTGGTGCGCCGATTGCGATAAATGTCGGTTTGTCTTTTTGTGCCTTGCCGCTTTTATGGAAAAAGAAACTTTAATCAAGATTTTCGGTAAAAATATGCTGGACGATGAAACACAGGAAAAAGGATTTAAAGAATTGCTCGGTCTTTCCGGATACAAGCCTTTTGAATGCGTCGGGGAAGTGGACGAAAGCCGTCTGGCATTTCTTTTGCTTTGCGAACGCGAAGAATTTCAAAACGACGTGATTGTCAAAAAATTAAAAGACAAGATTTCGTTTCAAGAAAAAGCTTCTCTTTATCAAAGATTTTTCTCTGTTGAACCGTCTTGTTTCATTCCTGCGGAGTTTCAGAATGTTGTTCAAAGATTTAAAGAATAAAAAAATCGCCGTTTTCGGCATGGGAAAAGAAGGAAGCGCCGTTCTTCATCGTTTGAACGTCCTTTTTCCGGAAAAGAAAATCGGCATTATTCAAGAAGACAACGCGCGGGATTGTTCGTTGTATGATGTCATTTTTAAATCTCCGGGGGTCAGCCTTTATCATCAGGAGATTGTGAAAGCTGCACAAAAAGGGTGTGTGATTACGTCCGGACTTAACTTGTATCTGGCTAATAAAAAAGCGGGCGTGACAACTATCGGCATCACGGGAACAAAAGGGAAAAGCACGACCAGCGCTTTAACGGCTCATTTATTAAAAGCCTTTGGTTTTAAAACAGGATTAGGAGGCAATTACGGTATTCCGGCTATTGAATTTGTCGACAGAGACTTGGATTATTTCGTTATAGAAGTTTCCAGTTATCAGGCCGCGAATTTGGTTTATGATTTTGATGAAGCGCTTGTGTTGAACTTATATCCGGAACATTTTGATTGGCACAGATCTCATGAACAATACTATAAAGACAAGTTGAATATTTTAAATCACGCGAAGCTTTGTTACGGTAATTTTTCGGATAAAACGCTTCCTTTGTATTTGGAAAACAGACCGGTTCGCTTTTTCAACACTCCCGACGGGGTTCATTTTGAAAACGGTTGGTTTATGAAAGGAAAATGCCTTTTATTTTCCGCAGAAGGCGTGCGGTTAAAGGGAGAACACAACTTGTCCGATATCTGCGCGGCTTTAAGCCTTTTGGACGGGTTGGGGGTGGACATAAAAGATAAACGATGCGAAGAAGCGGTCAAAAGCTTTGAAAGCTTGCCGCACCGATTGCAAACGATTTATGAAACAGCTGATTCTCGTTTGAAATTTGTTGACGACAGTATTTCCACCATACCGCAAACGGCCGTGATGGCTTTAAAGGCTTTCGACGGGGTGCCGAGACTGTTAATCGCCGGCGGTTTGGACAGAAAACAGGATTTTACGCCTCTTGTGATGTATTTGAAAGAACACGACGTGAAGTTGGTGACTTTGCCGGATACGGGAAAACGCTTGTATGAACAAGCAATAAAAGCAGGCGTGACGGCGCAAAAAGCTACAACCATGGAACAGGCGGTGAAATTAAGTTGTCAGCTTTTACATAAGGGAATTGTTTTATTGTCTCCGGCTTCTCCCAGCTATAATATGTATAAAGATTTTCAGGCGCGGGGCGAAGATTTTAAAAAATGCGTTTTTTTGCTTTTTTCTGATGACAACCAGGATAAAAATCTGTTACAGCTATAAAAGAAACCATTAAAAAGAGGGAAAAATGATTAAAGATTCTCTGATAATAACCTTGGTCGGTATGGTTGGCGTTTATTTGTTTTTAATGCTGCTTATCGGCGTGATAGAATTGACTCATCTTCTGATTAAACAGTCACAGAAAAAGGATTTGTCTAAAGTCGCGTTGGCTGTTTATTTGTTTAAAAGAGGCAAAATGTAAAAAGATTCTGCCCTTTATAAATTCGACGGGCGACGAATGAAAAAAATAAAATAGTTAGGATTTAAGATTAAAATAAAGAGGGGAATATGGTTAAGAAAAAAATTCAATTTATGTGCACGGCATTCAGAGACGGTTTTCAATCAGTGTATGGCGCGCGCGTCTTGTCAAAAGATTATATGCCTGTTGTGAAACAAGCAAAAGACGCCGGTTTGACTTATTTTGAATCGGGGGGCGGCGCTTTGTTTCAGTCTCCTTTTTTCTATGCCAGAGAAAACGCTTTTGATGTCATGGACACTTTTCGCCAAACCGTCGGAGACGAGGTGACATTGCAAACTTTGGCGCGCGGTGTAAATGTCGTCGGCTTGGATTCTCAACCGAAGGATATTATCAACCTGCATGCAAAACTGTTCAAAAAACACGGCGTTGACGTTATCAGAAACTTTGACGCTTTAAACGATCCGGATAATCTGGCTTTCAGCGGACAATGCATTGTTGACGCCGGATTAAAACACCAACTGTGCATTGCGATGATGTCTCTGCCGCCGAAATGCGAAGGCGCTCACACACCGGACTTTTACGAAATGACTTTAAAAAAGTTTTTGGAAAAGAAAATTCCGTTCGATTCTTTATGTTTTAAGGACGCTTCCGGAACAACGGTTCCGTCGGTTGTGTATGAAACGATACGGCGGGCAAGAGCTTTATTGGGGGAAGATTTTCCTATTCAATTTCATTCTCATGAAACATCTGGCGTTTCCGTGGCGTGCTATTTATCGGCGATTGAAGCCGGCGCGCAGACGGTGGATTTATCTTTATCGCCGGTGTCGGGCGGCACGTGTTCTCCTGACGTGGCGACTTTTTGGCACGCTTTGCGCGGTTCAAATTATGAACTTGATGTTGATGTCGACGCCGTAATGAAAGTGGAAGACGCTTTCCAAGAAGCAATGAAAGACTACTTTCTGCCTCCGGAAGCGTTAAGAGTCGACCCGCGCTTACCGTGGAGCCCGATGCCCGGAGGGGCTTTGACGGCGAACACGCAGATGTTGCGGGACAACGGCCTGATGAACAAGTTTTCGGATATTATCAAGGCGATGGAAGAAGTTGTTCTGAAAGGCGGTTTCGGGACTTCTGTCACGCCTGTTTCTCAATTTTATTTTCAACAAGCTTTTAACAATGTGATTTTCGGTCCGTGGCAACAAATCGACAAAGGCTATGGAAAAATGGTGCTGGGATATTTCGGCAAAACACCTGTTCGTCCGGACGATGAAGTTGTGCGTATCGCGTCGGAAAAACTGGGCTTGGCTCCGACAGAGTTGACGCCTTTGCAAATCAATGACGCCGATCCGGCTAAAGGTATCGCGCCTGCTACGGAAAAGCTGAAAGCGGCCAAATTGCCGATTACCGATGAAAATGTTTTTATCGTTGCCACGTGTGGCGATAAAGGCGTCGCCTTTTTGAAAGGAAATAGTCCTCTTTCGATTCGGTATAAGGAAAAAACGTCTTCATTGCCGGCAAGCGGGCAGGTTAAAATCAACGGCGAAGTGTTCAAAGTCTCTATGGAAAACGGCAAAACTTTTGTGAACGGCAAAGAATACAGAGTGCAGTTTGAAAACGACTCTGCACAGGATAAGACCTCTTCAAAAGCCATGTCGGCCAATGACAAAAAAGAGGAAAAAACGTTACCTGCCGCCGGTCAAAACGGCCAAGAAGAAGCTTCAAATTCCGGAGAAACTTTTGAAATTAAAGCGCCAACGGCCGGCACTATTTTAAAAGTTGAGGTTAAAAAAGGACAAAAAGTGACGTTAAATACTACCTTGTTTTTAATCGAGGTCATGAAAATGGAAGTCGCCATCAAAGCACCGAAAGAAGGCGTTATTACCAGCGTTGAAGTGCAACCGTCTCAATCCGTTCAATCCGGACAGATTTTGGCTTTAATGCAATAAAGGAGAAAAATAATGAAGCATTCTTTCAAATATATTGTCTCTGTTATTTTTCTTTTTATAGCGGGCAGTGCCATCGGCCGGTGTATCGCTTATTTCCCCGTTTGGATGAAAAAAAGCGCCTCTTTTGCAAAGCTGGTGCGAGAAACGGGGCTTTACGGTTTCTTTGCATCTCAAGAGATTATCGGCGGTTGGCTTCCTTTAGGAATTGGCAATCTGATTATGATAGGCGTTTGTTTGCTTTTAATTTATCTGGCCATTAAGAAAGGGTTTGAACCGTTGCTGTTAATTCCTATCGGCTTTGGCGGATTGTTGTCGAACATTCCTTTCGCCGGCGTTGCCGATGTCGGAGGATTTCTGCGCTACACGTATCAAGCCGGCATTGAAACGGGGCTGTTTCCTTTGCTGATATTCATGGGGGTCGGCGCGATGATTGATTTCGGTCCGATGTTGGCTAATCCAAAGACGATTCTTTTAGGTGCGGCGGCGCAACTGGGCATTTTCGGAACTATGGTCGGCGCGATGATTTTGAACGAATTTTTCCCGTTTGTGGATTTTACTTTGAAAGAAAGCGCGGCTATCGGTATTATCGGCGGGGCGGACGGTCCGACTTCCATCTTTTTAGCCAGCCGTCTGGCGCCGCATCTTTTAGGGTCTATCGCCGTGGCGGCGTATTCCTATATGGCGTTGGTGCCGGTTATTCAACCTCCGATTATGCGTCTTTTAACAACGGAAAAGGAAAGAAAAATCCGTATGACGCAATTGCGGGAAGTATCTAAAAGAGAATTGATTGTTTTCCCTTTAGTTTGTTTGATTTTGTGCGCGTTGTTCATTCCGACGGCCACGCCGTTGCTGGGCGTGTTGATGTTCGGCAACTTGTTGAAAGAATCCGGTGTGACGGACAGACTGTCAAAAACGGCGCAAAATGAGCTGATTAACATCGTCACCATTTTGTTGGGATTGTCGGTTGGTTCAAAGTTGGCCGCGGAACAGTTTTTGGTGCCTAAAACCTTGTTTATTTTGCTGTTAGGTGCGGTAGCTTTCGGATTGGGAACGGCGGGCGGCGTTCTGATGGCAAAATTGATGAATATGTTTTCCAAAAATAAAATCAATCCGCTTATCGGTTCGGCCGGTGTTTCGGCTATTCCTATGGCGGCGCGCGTTTCTCATAAGCTGGGTCAAGAGGCGGACGCGCAAAATTTCCTGTTGATGCATGCCATGGGGCCGAATGTGTCCGGTGCTATCGGATCGGCGGTTGTAGCCGGTATTCTTTTGTCGTTTTTCGGATAAAAAACGTCTGAAATAAGGAAAAAGGTCAATAAATAAAATGCGGCTTTTTTATTCCGCGGATTGATTGCTTAAAAAGGCGCCGGATAAAATAAAACTTTTGTCCGGCTTGTCTTTTTTTATGAAAAAGGTATTCTTTTTCACAAGGGGAGACAAAAAATGAAACACCTTTTAAATCAGGCGATCCAAGACGGGGATACAGCGGCTTTAAAAATCTTTTTAGAGTTGGGCGCTCACCCTGATTATCCTGATGAAAACGGGGTTTTTCCTTTGGCGGCGGCGATACAATCGGATAATAAAAAAGCGCAGGAAATATTGCTTAAATACGGCGCCAACCCTAATTTGAAAAATATCATCGGAATGCCGGTTTTGGTTCTGGCGTGTTTTTACGACAGGGATATTTCTTGTCTTTTGGCTTACGGCGCCGAAACGAATACAAAAAGCTTGGAAGGCGTAACGCCTTTGATGTGTTCTATTTTAAGGGCGAATGTCAGCAATACGGCGCAACTTTTAAAAGCCGGCGCAAAAGTTTCGCCGATGGAGTTGAATTTTGCTCAAAACAGAGGCGGTAAGGCGCCAGAAGACTCTCCTAAATTTCAAATTTACAAGATGGTTGCTCTTGCGTCGGACAATCAGACTATTTTAAATATGAAACGCGTGGAAAATCTTTCTTCCGTCAATTCGTATTCTTATGATTTTTCAATGAAATCGCCTTTTTTTTGAGTTATTTTTCACTTCTTGACTTTTTATGAAAAAAAAGCGGATAAAAAGCAAAAAAAGCTTTTATTTTCTACCCGAATAGAGTATGTTAATAAAGTAAATAATTTATCAATGGATGTGAAAAATGGCAGGTAGTTTAAATAAAGTTCTTCTTATCGGCAATTTGGGAAAAGATCCGGAAATCCGTAATACAACAACCGGACAGAAAATCGCCAACTTAGCCGTCGCGACTTCCGATTCTTGGAAAGATAAAACCGGTATGAAACAGGAAAAAACCGAATGGCATCGCGTGGTTATTTTTAACAGCGCTTTGGCCGATTTGGTTGAAAAGTATTTGAGAAAAGGATCCAAAGTTTATTTGGAAGGTCAGCTTCAATCTCGAAAATGGACGGATCAAAGCGGACAAGAAAGATATACTACTGAAATTGTTTTAAACAGTTTTGATAGTAAGTTGCTTTTTCTGGATACTCGGCAATCTTCCGACAATATGTCTTTTGAATCTTCGTCGCAAAACAACGGTTGGGATTCTCAAGAAAATTCTTCCCCTGTCGGAGGATTTGACGACGACATTCCTTTCTAATGAAAGGGGCTTTGCCCTTAAAAGAGCTCAAAATAACGAAGAGATTTCTTTGTTTGACGGCTTGAAAAGATTTTGTCGGCTTTGAAAAAGTGGCGACAAAAGTTTTAATTAAAAAATAGGTGTTTTGTGACTGATATAAATAATCAAGATTCTTTAGAAACCGAAGGGACGGCTCAAACGGTGACAACAAACAGAGCCGTGCAGGTTCCTATCGAAGAGGAAATGCGACGCTCTTATTTGGATTATGCCATGAGCGTGATTGTGTCCAGAGCTCTTCCGGACGTCAGAGACGGGTTAAAACCCGTGCATCGTCGTATTTTGTATTCCATGTATGAAAACGGATACGAATACAGCAAGCCTTTCCGTAAATGCGCTCGTATCGTCGGCGATGTGATGGGTAAATATCACCCGCACGGAGACAGTTCCATTTATGAAGCTTTGGTGCGTATGGCGCAGGATTTTTCCATGCGCGTGCCTTTAATCGCGCCACAGGGAAATTTCGGATCCATGGACGGAGACAAGGCGGCGGCTATGCGTTACACGGAAGCAAAGCTGGCGCAAACGGCCACTTATTTGTTGGAAGATATTGAAAAAAACACAATAGATTTTCGTCCGAATTATGATGAAACAACTAAAGAACCGGACGTTTTGCCGGCTCGTTTTCCTAATTTGCTGGTGAACGGTTCCGGCGGTATTGCGGTCGGTATGGCGACAAATATTCCGCCTCATAATTTGGGCGAGGTGGTTTCTGCTTGCATCGCCACAATTGACAATCCGGACATTTCGATTGAAGAGCTTCTTCAAATTGTGCCGGGGCCGGACTTTCCGACAGGCGGTATTATCATGGGAAGGGGCGGTTGTCGCGCGGCGGCGCTTACGGGCAGAGGATCCATTATTTTACGCGGCAGAACGCACTTTGAAGAAATTCATAAGGACAAAACGGCGATTGTGGTCACGGAAATTCCGTATCAGGTGAATAAAGCCGAGATGATAAAGCGTATTGCCGAACTGGTGAAAAGTAAAACGATTGAAGGAATTTCCGATTTAAGAGACGAATCCGATCGTCACGGCGTCAGAGTTGTGATTGAATTGAAAAAGGACGCTCATCCCGATGTCGTTTTGAACTTATTGTTTAAGAATACGGCGTTGCAATCCAGTTTTGGCGTGAATACCGTTGCTTTGAGCAGGGGACGGCCGCAGACATTAAATCTTAAACAAATTTTACAGGCGTTTATTTCCTTTAGAGAGGAAGTTATCCGCCGGCGGACCGTGTTTGAACTGAATAAAGCGCGCAACAGAGCGCATGTTTTGGTCGGATTGGCGATTGCCGTCGCGAATATCGACGCCGTTATTGAACTGATTCGAAACGCTCCGGATCCTTCCGTGGCAAAAGAACAGTTGATGACTCGGCATTGGGACGCTACTGACGTGGAGCCGATTATCCGCTTGATTGATGAACCGGATCATATCATTGAAGGTGGAAAATATTATCTGTCCGAAACGCAAGCCAAAGCTATTTTGGATTTGAAATTGCAACGGTTAACCGGTCTTGAAAGAGATAAAATTCATTTAGAAGTCAATGAGTTAAGCGGAGTTATTAAAGAATTACTTTCTGTTTTGGCTTCTCGGGAAAAGTTGTATGGCATTATGCGCGATGAATTTGTCGCTTTGAAAGAACAATTCAAATCCGAACGCAAAACAACCATTGAAGACGCCGAGTTTGAACAGGATATCGAGGATCTTATCCCCCGAGAAGACATGGTTGTGACGGTGACGGCTTCCGGTTATATCAAGAGGGTTGCTTTATCCACATACCGCGCTCAACGTCGAGGCGGAAAAGGTCGTTCCGGTATGGCGACCCGTTCCGAAGACGAAGTGACAAATTTATTTGTTGCGTCAACGCATACGCCGCTTTTGTTCTTCTCTTCCAAAGGCAAAGTTTATAAAATGAAAACTTATAAATTGCCGGAAGGAACGCCTCAATCTTTGGGAAAAGCGCTGGTAAATTTATTACCCGTCGAACAGGACGAAACAATTACCACTTTGTTGCAATTGCCTGAAAACGTGGCGGAATGCGAAGGAAAGAGCGTTATGTTTGCCACGATGTCCGGCAATGTGCGCCGCAATCGGTTGGAAGATTTCATCAATGTCCAATCCAACGGCAAAATCGCCATGAAATTGGAAGAGGGGGATTCTTTGATTGACGTGCGCATCTGCAATGAAAATCAAGACGCGCTTTTATCCGCGGCGGGAGGAAAATGTATCCGCTTCCCTGTTTCCGATGTGCGAATTTTCGAAAGCAGAGCGTCTACCGGTGTCCGTGGTATGAAGCTGGCTTGCGGGGATAAAGTAATCTCTATGTCTATTTTGGACCATGTTGAGGCGACAACGGAAAAAAGAGATGCTTACCTGAAGGCGTCCGGAGCGAAAAGACGGGCTTTAATGGCCGCCGAAGGAAACATTTCCGACGAAGAAATGTTGGAAAATGTCGACGCCGCCTCTTTGGAAGCTTTGTCGGCTGACGAGTTCGCCAAAATGGCTGCCGAGGAACAATTTATTTTGACGGTCACGGATGTGGGGTTGGGAAAACGTTCTTCCGCTTATGATTACCGCATCACCTCCCGTGGGTGTTCCGGTATTACGAATATCGACACAAGCAGAAAGAATTCAAAGGTTGTTGCCTCATTGCCGGTGATTGACACGGCGCATTTGATGATGGTGACGGACAAAGGAAAAATTATCCGTATGCCGGTCAACCAAATCAAAATAGCCAGCAGAAATACATTGGGCGTTATTTTATTCCGTATGGAAGAAGATGAAAAAGTCGTTTCCGTCACTTGTATAGATGATTATGAAGAAGAACCGGACGAAAACGATACCGCTGACAATACGGAAAATGAACAGGAAACTTCTCACTTACCGACTTCGGCGCAGCAGGAACAGGAAATCCGCGCCGATTTATCGGAAAAAACAGTTTCTGAAGTCATGGAAGGCGAGGCCGAATCTTCCGACAATTTGGAAAATTAAGGAGTTTTATAAATGAAAAAACTATTAACATACTTAACCGTTTTATTGGTTTTATTTTCAGTGAAAGGAAAAACGCAGGAAATGCAGACGGATTTGGAAAACACATTATACTTGGATTTGGATTACGGGCGTGTGGTGATTAAATTATTGTCTGATGTGGCGCCGAATCATGTGGCAAGGATTAAGGAATTAACCCGTCAAGGTTTTTACGACGGTGTTAAATTTCATCGTGTTATTGATGGCTTTATGGCTCAAACCGGCGATCCGACCGGCACGGGAATGGGCGGTTCCGGCCAAAAATTAAAGGCGGAATTTAATTCCGTGTCTCATCAAAGAGGGACGGTTTCCATGGCCAGAGCGCAAGATATTAACAGCGCGGACAGCCAGTTTTTTATCTGTTACGGCGATGAATCTTTCCTTGACGGACAATACACGGTTTTCGGTCAAGTTGTAGAAGGTATGGAATACGTGGATATGATTAAAAAAGGGCCGAAAGAATTCAACGGCACCGTTACAAATCCGGATAAAATCGTCAAAATGCAAGTGGCGGCCGATGTGAAAGCAGAAACAACTTCTTCTTCTGCGGAATAATTTAAATTCCATAAAA
>CAVDQP010000028.1:2039-10979 GCA_963611245.1 Holdemanella biformis | reverse complement strand
CGTCAATATGATCTGGAATTGGACGGTGAAAAACACCACGTCATTTGTCAAGACGTTCAATTACACCCCGTTTCCGACAGACCGGTTCACGCCGACTTTTTAAGAGTTTCCAAAGATTCCGTCTTGACCTTGCAGGTGCCGGTTCATGTGAAAAATGAAGAAACCAGCGTCGGTATCAAGAAGGGGGGCGTTTTAAATATCGTTCACAGAGAGATCGAAGTTTCTTGTCCGGCAACGGCTATTCCCGAATCCTTTGTTATTGATCTGGAAACATTGGATATCGGTGACGTCGTAACGTTGGGACAAATTGAAATGCCCAAAGGCGTTAAACCTTCTTTGGACGAAGAAGAAACCATTCTTTCCATCACACCGCCGCAAGCGGAAGTGGTTGAACCCGCCGTTGAAACGGCTGATGCCGCGTCTGCTGACGCTGGTAAAGCTGCTCCGGCAAAGGAAGAAAAGTAATCCGATATGTATCTTGTGGCAGGATTGGGCAATCCCGGAAGGGAATATGAATCAACACGTCACAACATGGGTTTCATGGCGGTGGATAGCCTTATCCGCCGCTATGCTTCTTCCGGAGAAAAGCAAAAATTTAAAGGCCTTTTATCCGAAGGAAAACTTTGTGACGAAAAAGCTCTGTTTTTAAAACCGCAGACTTTTATGAATCTGTCCGGCGTCAGTGTTGCCGAGGCCGCGGATTTTTATAAAATCCCTTTGGATAAGATTATTGTTTTTCATGACGATATGGATATTCCTTTCGGAAAAATCAAAATCAAGCAGGGCGGAGGTGCCGCCGGTCACAACGGTTTACGCAGCCTTGATTCGCATTTAGGGAATAATTATTGGCGTTTTCGCATGGGGATAGGTCACCCAGATATAAAAGAGCAAACCGCCGACTTTGTTTTATCCCCTTTAAAAGGCGCGGATTTACAACAAGCAGAACTCCTTTTTGAAAAAACAGCGGAATTGTTTCCTCTTTTTCTTCAAAAAGGGGCCGGTTCTTTTTTAAATGAACTTTTCGGTCAAAAACAAAATAAAAAATCGGCTTGAAAAACAAAAAAATAAAAAACGCTTTTTTATTTTTTTTCAAGCCCGTGTCATAGCTAAAAAAAAGGAGATAAAAATGGGTTTTAACTGCGGAATTATCGGGTTGCCGAATGTCGGAAAGTCAACTTTATTCAACGCTTTGACCTGCACCATTGCCGCGCAGGCCGCCAACTATCCTTTTTGCACAATAGAACCGAACATCGGTCGTGTTTTTGTGCCGGACGAACGTTTGAACGAGCTGCAACAAATAGACAAAGCGGAAAAAATCATTCCGACTCAGCTGGAATTTGTGGATATCGCCGGCTTGGTGAAAGGTGCGTCAAAAGGCGAAGGGCTGGGAAATCAATTTCTTGGCAACATTCGGGAAGTCGACGCGATTGTTCACGTGTTACGCTGTTTTGAAGATTCCAACATCACGCATGTGGAAAACTCCATTGATCCCGTCCGAGACGCCGAAATTGTCAATACGGAATTGATGTTGGCCGATTTGGAAAGCATGGAAAAAAGAATTATTCCCGTTCAGAAAAAAGCGCATGGCGGCGACAAAGAGGCGAAAGCTCAACTTCTTGTTATGGAAAAAGTCTTAAACGCTTTGCGGGAAGGCAAACCCGCCAGAAGCGTTGTTTTTGAAGAAGAAAGCGATCAAAAAACTTTTGCGCAGTTGTATCTTTTAACAGGCAAGCCCGTTTTATACATTTGCAATGTTGAAGAAAGCGCCGCTGCCTCCGGCAATGTTTTTTCTCAAAAAGTGTTTGAAATGGCCGAAAAAGAAGGAAACGGCGCTTTGGTTATTTCCGCGGAAATCGAATCTCAGTTGTCTGTTTTAGCCGAAGAAGAACAAGCCGAATATTTGCAAAGCCTCGGTTTAAAGGAAAAAGGTCTGAATCGTTTGATTAAAACGGGATACGATTTGTTGGGATTGATGACTTTTTTTACATCGGGACCGAAAGAATCTCACGCTTGGACCTTGCAAAAAGGGAAAAAAGCCCCTCAAGCCGCCGGCGTTATTCATACGGATTTTGAAAAAGGATTTATTCGGGCGGAAGTTGTTTCCTATGAGGATTATATCGCCTGCCGCGGCGAAGCAAAGGCCAGAGAGCTTGGAAAATTGCGCTCCGAAGGGAAAAACTATGTTATGCAGGACGGCGATGTTGTTCATTTTTTGTTCAATGTCTGATGAACAACGGCTCCTTGCGTTTTTTGTTCGGCTCTTTTCTTTATCTCGGCTCGGTGCTTTTCTTTGCCCTATCAATGTAAAAAGCCTTCAAAAAACCAGACGCTCGGCGATTATAAAATAAAGGTTTAAAAAAGCATTAAAGATGGTATACTTTATTTTCTCCTCCCTCTTTGATGAAAAAAACAAACGGAGATAAGAATGCTGACAACTTACCCGCACGACAGAATAGATTTGGGATATCCTCCTTTAGACAAGGAACATCAGGCGTTTTTTAAAACCATTCAATTGGCGGACAGAGCCGCGCAAGAGGAAGATTTCGGCGCTGTTTCCTTGGTTTTTGAAAAATGTTACGACTACGCGCGCCAACATTTTGTTCATGAAGAAAAACTGATGGAACAGATGTCTTTTCCTCAAACGGACGCTCATATTAAAAGCCACGCCGTTTTCATAAAAAACATTTCCGAAATGAGGGAACAATTCGAATACGCGCCTGTTGCCAAAGAAAAAACCCGCATTGCCGTCTGGCTTGCCCATTTTTTGGAAGTATGGTTTTTAGGTCATATTATGAGCCGAGACAGCCTCTTAAAGCCTTATTTAGCCAAGCTTTCCGAAAAGCAATCCGACGAAAAAACAAAAAGATAAAAAAACTTATTGACAAAAAACGGGCTTTTGCTTACACTGAAAATGTAAGGATAGGTGTGTTATGTTAAGCGCAATGAACTATACTGAAAACATTGTCACGGGGCAGGATTTTATCAATCAAGATAACGTCGTGCCGGACCTTGACTGGTTTAACAACGGAACTATCAGGAAAGTAAAAAGAATGACGATGAATTCTTTCTTACAAACAAATGCCGAAAAACACACGCCCGCAAGAATCGTGTCTGAACCGCCTTATATCCCTTCTGTTGACCAAACGAACATTTCTTTTTCCGATATTTTTGAAAGCCAATCGGAAGATAAAAACACCTATTCTCAAAGAGCGTATCAACATTCAGAAAAAACAGAGGAAAATTTTTCTTTGACAAAAGAAAGAATGGCCCTCATTGAACTGGCGATTCAAACTTTGGAAGATTTGGCCGAAACCTTTCCAAAGGCGTTACAAATCAATGTGCAAACACCCAATGATTTGGCTGTGAAAAATTCTTCTTTGATCATATTGCAGGAAAAGGACGCCGAGCAGGAAATAATCCCGAATAAACGGGAACAGGAAGAAAACGGGAAAAAGAAAGATGCTTTTTCTGAAGAAAACCGCCGCATTAACGAAAAATTAAGCGAAATGCAGGGGATTCTTCATCATTTTAAAGAACTACCCAAACAAACAAAAATAAAAGTCATGGACCAAGCCTTCAAGACAACCGATAATGAAAAGATTCTACCGGCTTTGGAAAGTGCGAACAAAACATTGAAAGACATCAAGCATCTGGAAAAACAAAAAAACATCTTTGGGGCACAGGACGGGCACAAACAACAGATTGAAAACAGAAAAAAGAATCTGCTGCGTGCCAAAGGGCCGGATATTGTTGAAGATCTGAACTCTTTTGTGAAATCTGTTCACAAGATACAGGAAGCGAACAAACCCGAAACAAAACCTGTGGACAAACCGAAAGCAGAGACAAAACCCGAAACCAAACCGGAAACAAAGCCGGAAACCAAACCAACAAGTTTGAATTCGGAAGTTTTCGCCTCTGTGATAGCCAATTCTTCAAATAAGATGTAACCGCAACTCATGAAAGGTAAAAAGCCATGTCAGAAGAAAAAAACCTTTCCTCCTTTTACAACGAAACCGTTGAAAGATACCGGCAAGTTTCTCATTTGCTGGAAGAGTCTTCCTTGCCTTTAGCGGAACAGGAAAAATTGGAAAAAAAGCAAAAAGCGCTTTTAACCAAGTTGCTTTACCTTGAAAAACAGACCGACCGACAGGATAATTCTCAAAATCTTTCCGCCGCGAAAGAAAAAATGAAAATTTATAAAAAAAGCAGCAGGCATTTGGGATTTTTCGGTGTGTTATTCGAAATGTTGCAGAAAATCGGCTTGATAAAAGAAGCACCGCAAACGCCGACAGAAAGAAAACCGCTTATCAATGCTTTCATTATGGAAATCCCGTCTTTACGAAAGGCGCAAAAGCAAAAAAGACAAAGACTTTTGGCGATCAGGCAGGCTTACTTTAATGAAAAAAGAATGTCCGCCGCTAAGGTTGCCACCTACTCGAAAGAAAATCTGCGGCAGATTTTGTTGAAAGCTTCTCAACAAAGACAATCTTTTCAAAGAGCGGCTTAATTAAAAACAGATAAAATAAAAACAGACGGTGTTTCATCTTGAAAGACCGTCTTTTTTTATTGTTTTTAAAACAAAGAATAAACCTTTATCTTACAAAAAACAGAGTTTTTTATTCTCCGGCACCGTAACGCGCTTTCAACTCTTCCGCGCGTTCATCGGAAATCTTTGAAAAAACAGGATCAATATTACAAATCTTATGCCCGGAAGGTAATTGTGTCAGATACTCTTTCATAGACACTTGAGGCCAAGCATCGTCTTTTTCTTCTAAATTCAAAGCCGCCGCCATCGTTTCACAAGCCTTTGGAATAATCGGTTTTGAAACACACGCATACAGCCGAATTAAATTCAAGCCCGTTCTTAAAATAACGGCTCCGCGGTCCTTGTCTTCTTTAACGGCTTTCCAAGGTTCCGTCCGCGCAATATAATTATTTCCGGCCACCCACAATTCTCTTAAAAAGCCTAAAGCTTTGCGAAATTCCAACTTATCCAACGAATCGGAATAATTTTTCAACAAAACGTCCAGTTCTTGACATAAAGCTTCTTCCTGTTGTCCGAAAGAACCGCCCGCGGGAACTTCCTCTCCAAAAGATTTTGCCGTCATTTTCAACACGCGATTGATAAAGTTTCCTAAAACATCGTTCAGATCTTTATTCACCGTTGCCACGAATGATTCAATACTGAAAGACACATCGTCCGATTCCGGCGTGTTCGCCATCAGCCAATATCTCCAATAATCGGCATCAAATTCTTGCAACGCCTGATCGGCGAAAATACCTCTGTGTTGAGAGGTGGAAAATTTTCCGCCGTAATAATTCAACCAGTTGAACCCCTTGAGCACATCAACTTTTTTCCAATTTTCACCGCTGCCCATTAAAGTCGCGGGGAAATAAATCGTGTGAAAAGCGACATTGTCCTTTGCCATAAATTCCACATATTTGATTTCGGGACTGTCTTTCCACCAATCCATATAATCCCGATGCGCCGGATCTTCGTCCGCCCATTGTTTCGTCGCGGCAATATATCCGATAGGAGCGTCGAACCAAACATAAAAAACCTTATCTTCCAAGCCCGCATAATTCACGGGAATCCCCCATTTCAAATCTCGGGTAATGCCTCTTTCCCTCAGGCCTTCTTTAATCCACTTGCGCGCGATGGCAATCACTTGAGCCGGCCAAAGCCCTTCTTTTTCCTTTTCGTCAATCCACGCGGAAACTTCCTTTTCAAACTTCGGCAAAAGCAGGAATAAATGAGCGCTTTCCTTGACTTCCAAATCCGTCGAACCGGAAATAACCGAATGCGGACAAATCAGCTCCGTCGGATCCAATAACGTCGTGCATTTGTCACACTGATCGCCTCTGGCTTTTTCATAACCGCAATGAGGACACGTCCCTTCAATATATCTGTCCGGTAAAAAACGACCGTCCGCATGGCTGTATATTTGCTTTGTCATTCTTTTTTCAATATAGCCGTTTTGCGAAAGCTTTTCACAAAAATGTTGAGTTAAAACAACATTCTGTTCGCAAGACGTCCGCCCGAAATAATCAAAATGAATCCGAAAGCCGTCATAAATGTCTTTTTGGATTTTATGATATTTGTCACAATATTCCCGCGGCGTCAATCCTTCCTCGGCGGCGGCGATTTCAGCCGGCGTTCCATGTTCGTCCGTAGCACAAATGTAAAGAACATCGGCTCCTTTTTGTCTTAAAAAGCGCGCATACACATCGGCCGGCAACATACTTCCCACCAGATTTCCCAAGTGTTTGATACCGTTAATGTAAGGAAGCGCGCTGGTTACCAAATATTTTTTTATCATCAATAAGATCCTTTAAACTTTAAAATCAAAAATTCTTTTTGTATAATAAACAATAATTTTTTAGGAAAGACAAGTATTTCTTGCTTTTTTTAAAAAAATTGTCTATGACAGTTCAAAGAAGCAAAAAAATTTAACTTAATAAAAACAGAGGGAAAAAGATGGCACGCGTTACCGTTGAAGATTGCGTTAAAAAAGTAGACAATAGATTTGAGCTGGTTCTTTTAGCCAGCCGGCGGGCTCGGGATATCAACGCCGGTTCGCAGATAACCGTTGAAAAAGACAATGATAAAAGCACGGTTGTTTCTTTACGCGAAATAGCCGACGACACGTTGGATTTAAATGCCTTGCGCGAAGAGGTTGTGACCGGATTGCAAAAATTCGTGCCGGCGGAAGAAACGCCGGAAGACGCCGAAGACTTAAAAGCCGTTGAGGCGGAATTGATGGGACAGAATATTTCCGAAACCCCCTCTTCCGAAGATTTTGAAAAAGCGGACAGCTTTGAAATAACAGAGGATTTGGCCTCGCATGAAAACTCTTCCGTTGAAACGGGCGAGGAAAATATCTAACCCCCCTTTTTTTTATTCAATTTTAAGGGGGGCGTATGCTGCGACAATATGAACTCATCGAGCGGGTAAAAGCCTACGATCCGAATGCGGACGAGGAGGGACTCAGTCGCGCGTATGTCTTTGCCATGAAAATGCACGGGCAGCAAAAAAGAGATTCGGGAGATCCGTATTTTTCCCACCCTGTGGAAGTGGCCGGCATTTTAACGGAATACAAACTGGATTACGCGACAATCATCACGGCGTTGCTGCACGACACGATTGAAGACACAAGTGCTTCTCATGCCGATATTGAAAACTTGTTCGGAAAAGAAGTGGCGACTTTGGTGGAAGGCGTCACAAAACTGTCGCGCATTCAATTACAGTCCGAAAAGTCAAAACAAGCCGAAAATTTAAGAAAGCTTGTGTTGGCTATGTCCGAAGATATCCGCGTTCTGTTGGTTAAATTGGCCGACAGAGTCCATAATATGCGGACATTGCATTTTATTCAAGATCCTCAACGCCGGTATCGCATTGCAAAAGAAACATTGGATATTTACGCCCCTTTGGCGGAAAGGCTCGGCATCAACAAAATGAAAGACGAGCTGGAAGATTTAGCTTTCAAGGAAATTCATCCGGAACAATACGCCTCTATCCAAACGCGTCTGAATTTTTTACGAGAAAAAGATTCCAACCTGATACCGAAAATTATTGAAAAATTTACGGAAGATATGAAAGATACCGGCTTGGATTTCAAAATTTACGGTCGAGAAAAAAAGCCTTATTCTATTTGGCGGAAAATGGAAAACCAAAGTATCACCTTTGAACAAATATGCGATATTATGGCGTTCAGAATTATTGTGCCGACGGTGGCGGACTGTTATCACACTCTGGGTGTTATCCACACAAAATATCCGATGGTTCCGGGCAGGTATAAAGATTACATTTCCACACCGAAACCGAACGGTTATCAATCTTTGCACACCGGTGTCATCGGGCCTTTCAAACAACGGGTGGAAGTCCAAATCAGAACGCCAGAAATGCACGAAGTGGCCGAACTGGGGGTCGCCGCTCACTGGCAATACAAACAGAAAGATTTTAAAGCCGACGGAAAACAATTCCGCTGGTTGCGTGAATTGGTGGAACTTTTGGAACAATCCAGCGATCCGAACGAATTTTTGGAACATACCAAAATGGCGATGTATCAAGATCAGGTGTTTTGTTTCACGCCTAAAGGAGATTTAATTGAATTACCGAAGGATTCCACGCCGGTCGATTTTGCATACGCCGTTCATTCCAGAGTGGGCGATCACTGTGTCGGCGCCAAAATCAACGGGAAAATCGTTCCTTTAAGAACACGTTTGGAAAACGGCGATCAAGTAGAGGTGTTAACCTCTAACGCGCAAACACCTTCTGCCGAATGGGAACGTTTTGTCGTCACACCGAAAGCTAAATCCGCCGTTCGAAAATTTATCCGCCAACAACAACGAGAAATGTTTATGACCGGCGCTTTGTGCCAGTTGCAAAAGCTGTATCAGACGAACAAGTTGGATTACGCCGAGAAAAAAATTACCGAAGAGCTTGAAAAAAACATCGATTCTTATAAACAGGAAAATGTGTCGGATTTATTGGTGGCCATCGGCGCCGGTTTGATTTCTTCAAAAGAAGTTTTTGAAAAAATTCATCCTGAAGTGAAAACAACTTTCCAAAAAGTCGTCAATGTTTTTAAGAAAAACAAGCTGTCCGGCACCTTTAACGAACCGATTAAAGGATTGGTATCCGGCTTGGCCGTGAATTACGCCAAATGTTGTCACCCTTTGCCGGGGGACAAAATTGTCGGCATCGTCAATACGGGAACGGGGGTGACGATTCACACGGAAGATTGTCCCGTATTGAAAAAATACACGAAAGAGCCTGAACGTTGGATGGAAGTTTCTTGGGACGATGAGGCGCTCAGCCACTATACCGAAAAAGGATTTAATGTTCGCTTACGGATTATTTTAAAAGACACGCCGGGGGCTTTGGGAGCCATTTCCAACATTGTCGCGCAAAATAAAGGAAATATCACGGCTTTAAAC
>CAVDQP010000028.1:0-2029 GCA_963611245.1 Holdemanella biformis | reverse complement strand
CAACAGCGGTTTTATTGAAATTATGATGGATATTGATGTTTTAAGCGCGGCTTCTTTGGAAGATATTATGACGGCTTTTAACGCCTCCTCCCTTGTCAGCTTTGTTCAGAGAGTCAAATCATGATTTTAGGAATCGGCATCGATCAGGAAGAAATCGACAGAATCGAAAAAGCGATAAATCTTTTCAAAAATCGTTTTTTGAACCGAATCTTTACGCCTCATGAAATTCAATCTGTTTCCGCTCGAACAACGAAACAAAAGCGTCTTGGCGCCTATACCGCTCGTTTTTGCGCCAAAGAAGCTTGTTCCAAAGCATTGGGATGCGGTATTGGAAAACACGCTTTTTGGCAAGATTTTGAAGTCATCAATCTGCCGTCCGGTCAACCGGAAATGGTGATAAAGGGAAAAGCCCTTCAAAAACTGCAAGAAAAATGCCCTGAAGGATATCAGACAAAAGTGCATCTTTCTTTATCGGATACAAAACAAACCGCGGTGGCGTTTGTTATTATTGAAGCCTTTAAAATCTGAGGTGCTTTTTCTTCCTCTTCAGTTTTTTGGAATTACCCCTGTCTGATTTTTTAAGGGATAAACAGAAAACCGTTTTCGGACGGCACCGCGTCCAGATATTCCGTTTTGGAAATAAAAACAATTCCCCGTGCAGAAAATAAATTTTCCATAAAAGCGTAAGAGTATTTTTCCTTCATACAATTTTTTGAAGAAGCCAGCGCTATAATTTCATTCCCGACAACGGGATCATAAAAACGAACGGGAAAAGTTTGTTCCGCTGTCGGCATCTGCACTTCAACGCCTTTTTCCGAAGACAGAAGAACAACAGAAGAGCTTTTTTCTTTCGGAACAAAAAAAGCTTCTTTGGCAAAATAAATATCTCCGTCCGGCATCACTTCCACAAAGTCATAGGACGGATTGATGGTTAAACGAACGATAAAGGCCTCTTTATGCGGCAACTGGATAATTTCCTGAATAGCGCCGTTTGTGTTGAAATATGCCGGAATTTTACGCTGTTTTGATGCCGGAAAAACCATCCAATAATATCCGTCTTTATAAAAAAAAGCGTAAAAATTATTCGATTTCAAAAATCTTAAAATCGTGTAAGGAACACCGTCCGGCGTCTGCGTTTCTATAAAGGTATATTCCGCCTCTGGTTCATTTTGAACGAACGCAACATCTACGCTTGTTTTTGCCGCCTGTTCCGCCTGTTCCGATTGTTCCTTGATGTTTGCTTTTTCTTCCGATGACGGATTTGTGTCTTTCATCTGATTTGTTGGAAGATTTGAAAGATGTTTGCCTGTATCTAAATTTTTAAAAGAAAAAGCATCTGTCGGCTCTTTTTTTGTTTCACACGAAGATTCCGGTTTTGGCCAATACAAATCAAAATAAAAAGCACCTTTCACATGATTTGATTTTAACGGTCTTTCACTCGGGTAAGCCGAAATCGTCATAATCGTTTGATTTTTTTCCATTTCAACGGAAATACGTCGCAAAGAAGGCGCCAATGTTTTATACAGTTTTTCAACGTCAATATCGATGGTTTTATCAAAACGAATAACCGCGTATGAAGGAAAACGTTCGATTGAAAAAGGAATTTTTTCACGCGAGTTAAAAACAATTCTGTCAAAACCGATATGGTGGCCGACTTTGATAACCGGCTGTGCCGCAAATCCGGTAACAGATATTAAAAAAACGGTGAAAACCAACAATAAAAGATTTTTTTTCACGATTGTTTCCTTTCATAAAAGGCCCCTGTTTTTATAAATATAACAGGGATTTAAAAAAAATCATCTTTTATTTAAAAGAATCTGCGTCCGTTTTTATTCCGTTCACAGAAAACAAACTTTTCGGTCTTCTGAAAAACAGTGTTTTTTAATAAAAACAGGCTCTTTTAAAATCAAGCAGCTGTTTTTTTAGGACGCCCTCTCCCCCGTCTTTTAGGAAGAAGAACTTCCTCTTTTTCGGAATTTTCTGCGGTCGTTTCTTTATTTTCTTTATTTTCTTTCTTTTCCGCCTGTTC
>CAVDQP010000027.1:11661-12033 GCA_963611245.1 Holdemanella biformis | reverse complement strand
GGCACATTTTTATCCATTTTTTACGAAAAAATATTATCTCCTTGTTTTTATTATGATTTTATATTTTTTTCTAAAAAAATGTCGAAAAAATATAAAAATCAATTGCACAGAGAAATTGAATATGCTATACCTGGACTTACAAGATACTTTTCAGGCGGGAAAAAGACATGAAATTAAAATTTTTTTCCATATTTATCATGCCGGTTTTGCTTTTGTTTTGCTTAGCTTGGTCTTGCGAAAAAAAAGATGTTGACGAATCCGATAAAACACTTGTAGAGCAAATCGTCTCCGACAAGAATCAATCCATTCTTTACGAACCGAAAGAAACGGCTTCTTCCCTTTTGGCAAATGCGACAAAAACACCTTTCAACG
>CAVDQP010000027.1:0-11651 GCA_963611245.1 Holdemanella biformis | reverse complement strand
CGAAAGAAATAAAAGAACCGCCCCTTTCGCGCAGGCGTTCCCTATTGTTGCAAAACAATCGGAAGAACCGCTTTTAACGGGACAAAAAGAGGCTCAAGCCCTTGTTGATTCTTTTTATGAAAATTCCGCGCCGACGGATATGCCTCTTGAGCAACCGATTGAAAAAACAAATGCCCTTCCCGCCTCAACAACTGAAGAAAAAATAAAAAAATCAGAGTCTTCTTCTGTAAAACAGAAAAAAGAACAGGTTCTTATTTTAAAAAATTTGGAAATTTCCCCGTCGCGGGTTCTTTCTTCTGCTTTTTTGGAAAATTTGCGGGCAAAATATGAACAAAAACCCCTTTCCATCGACAATATCAAGGGCATTGTTTCAGACATCAACACACAATATCAACAGGACGGTTATTTAACTTCACGCGCTTTTGTTCCGGCGCAACACATCAACAAAGGCCATTTAAAAATCAATTTGTTCGAAGGAACAATCGGCTCTTTAAAATTAAAAGAAAACGGCATACCTTCCGCCGCTTATGTGAAAACTTTTTTGGACATTTCCGAAGGGTCGGTTTTAAACATACCGGATATAGAAAAACGCGTTTTGTTGTTTAACGCCGTGAATGACACAAAAATGCGCATTGCGTTAATGCCCGCCCAAAAAGTCGGTGCAACGGATATTGAAGGCCTCTTTGACCCGATACAGACTTTTTCCGTTTCCGCTTTTACCGACAACGCCGGACAAAAGGAAACCGGCTATTACAGATTCGGTTCTTTTGTGAATATCAATACGCTTTTACCGATAGATGTTTTAAAGGATAAGTTAAACTTCGGCGGCATTTTTTCCAAAGGATCCAAAGCTTTATTCGCCTCTTACGCCGTCACGGAACCATGGCAAAAAACAACATGGACGATCGGCGTAGATTGGTCGGACACGGATATTGTCGGCGGAGATTTACGCGGTTTGTCTATCACCGGTAACTTTTACAATTACTCTCTGGGTGTAAAACGTCCGGTTTTTGTCAGAGAAAATTTTGTAACGAATTTATCTTTATCCGGCAATATTAAAAGCGGCGCGACTTATATTTCCGATTTTAAAACGCAAGATGTGAACACGGACACGGCTACTCTTTCGGTGGATTTTATTTATATTTTCACTCAAGGATATCTTTACAACGCCCTTTCCTTTACGCAAGCCATGCGCATCAGCGATGGAGACTCTCATTTTAACCATTACAACTGGACCGGCGAAACAGACATAGTTTTCGGTCAAGGATGGGGTACCCATATCAAAGGCAGCATTCAATTTTCCGAAGACGATTTTCTGCCCTCTTCCGACCAATTTCAAGTCGGCGGTGTTAATTCCGTCAGAGGCTATCCGGAAGGAATGCTTGTCGGCGACAGAGGCGGCGTTTTGATGATGGAACTGCGCAAAGAATGGGAAAAACCCGTTCGGCATATAGACAAAGCGACGGGCTTTGCTTTTATGGATATGGGCAAAGCGTGGTCCAGTGAAAGCGGTACTTTGAGAAATGAAAACGAAGCTTTTATTTACAGCGCCGGCTTTGGCGTAAAAGTCAATTTATTTGAAAAACTGACGGCGCATCTGACATTTGCCTTTCCTTTAAAAAAACATAACTTCAACAAAGACAGAGACGCTTTGGAAGGCATGAGAGCTTTATTCTTTGTTCAAACTCAAATTTGGTAAGGGAATATCACTATGAAGCAAATAAAAAAGATACAAAAAACTTCTCTTTCCTGTCAAAAAACAACGAGATTAAAAAAGTATCAGCTTTTATTAAAGACGATTGCTTTTTGCTATCCTTCTTTGGCGATGGCGCAAATGATACGTCCGGACGGCACAACGGCGACGAATGTCAACGTCAACGGCAACACTTACAACGTGACGACGGGGACTGTTTCCGGTAAAAACGCCTTCAACTCTTTTCATACTTTTGACGTTTACAAAGCCAACACGGTCAACCTTTTTCTTCCCGACAACACGCAGAACCTGATAAACATGGTTCATGACAAGGCGTCCAATATCGACGGCGTCTTAAATTCTTATAAAGACGGGAAAATCGGCGGAAATGTATATTTGCTGAATCCGAACGGCGTAATGGTCGGCGCTTCCGGTGTTGTGAATGTCGGTTCTTTAACTTTAGCCACTCCGGAAGCCGCCTTTTTGAAATCCGTTATAAAAGACGGGCAAGTCAATCAAATGGCGGTTCAGGCAATTTTAGACGGCGATATGCCGATAAGCTCTTCCGGCGCCGTTTCCGTCAAAGGAAAAATCAAAGCGAAAAATCAGGTGGCTTTGCGTTCAGGAACGGTTGAAAACGACGGAGAAATTTACGCGCAAACTCACTTAGCCGACTTGGTCAACACCGGCGATATGAATATTGACAACCAAGATATTATGATAAAAGACGGGGCGATTGTCATCAGTGCTGAAGAAGATTTCATCAACTCCGGTCTTATTCGGGTGGAAGGCGCCACCGGTCAAAAAACAAGCGACATTACCGTTTCTGCCGGTCGAGACATCGTATTAAACGACCAATCAATGATTGCCGCGGACGGTAAAGGAGAAAATTCATCGGCCGGTTCCGTGACATTAAAAGCAAAAAAGAAAGCTTCCTTTAAAAAAGGCGCTGTTTTAAGTGCTAAAGGCGGGACAAGCGGCAACGGCGGTTTTATTGAACTGAGTGCTGACAAGACTGTGGATCTTGCCGGAGGAACTTTTGACACGTCGGCTCAAAACGGCATCATGGGACAAGCGTATATCGATCCGGACGAAACCGTCATTTCCGCTAACCAAACATCTACTTCCAACATTAAGATAGAAGGAAAAATCATCACCGTTAAAGAAGGTGTTTCTTTAACGGCACAAAACGCCGACATTGAAATAACGGCGAAAAACGGAGATAAGAACGGGAACGATTACACTGTCGGCGAAGAAACGGACGGCAAAGCGACCGCCGGCATCACTCTTAATAAAAACGCGCAACTGAGCGGCAACAACATCAACTTGTCCGTTTTAAATGTGATTGAAACAGGGTGGGCTTCTTCCGTCGAACCGAGTTTTTCTCCGTTTTTAGGCCTCAGCCAAATAAACGCCGAAACATATATCCGCCTTTTGGAAGGCACCAAACTGACCGCTCAAAAAGACATTAACTTAACTCTTGAATCCATCGCAAAAGTCAATGCGAAAGTCGGTCCTCTTGTTGTGTCATCGTCCAACGGCATTTTGGAACATACGGGTGAAATTTCACTGACAAACGCCGAATTGAACGCAAATAACAAAATCAACATTAAATCCGCTTTGTTGAGTTCTGTGGATTTGCAAGCTTTGACCATTGCCAGCAAAGACGGCAAAGTATCCACCGGATACGCCGGTTCTTTTGCCTATGGGAAAATGACGTCAAACAATACGATTTCTTTGTCCGGCGGGTCGTTGACGGCGGGAGACTCTCTCAATATAGAAGCGACAACGGATAAAAATATGTCCGTGAAAGCATCGACCATCGGTTTGATTACTTCTAAAGGCGCGTTAGATGTCGCGATTGCCGAATCCGATGTCACAAACACGGCGCTGGTTGATTCCACTCTCAAAGGGAAAGACATTACTATTCTGTCGGACATTCATTCCGAAACCGAAACGAACAGCAGCGGCAATGCCGGTCTCGGTAATTTAGGCTCAAAATTTGCAAGAGTGGCGGAAGATTATGCAAGCGGCGCTATCAGTGGCGCGGTAAAAGCTTTAACTCCGGACGCCGTCTTAAATCTCATTAACTCTGTCGGCGCCGACCAAAAGGTCTCAAACGCCGCAGAACAGCAACAACAAGGACAGTCCGCCAATCAAAAGGCTAAAATTAAAATCGCCGGCGCGATTTCTTACACGGATCATCAAAATACCGCCGACGCCGTTATCGGATCCAAAGCGGACGTCACCTCTTCACATGATGTCAATGTCAAAGCCAAAGTTTACGACATTGCGACCAGCGCTTCTGAAGCGTCCGCGTCCGGCGGCAGTGCCGAAGACAATCAAGCGTCCAACGCCGTTGCGGCGGCAGTCACCATAGCCGATTTCAAAAACACGGCCAGAGCCTATATCGCGTCCGATGCCACGTCACAAGCGCAAGTGGACGCGGCTCATCGTCTGAATATTCAATCCGATGTTATTATGCCTCCGAAATATACGGCGGAAGGGTCTTCTTACTTTAAATTAAGCAAAATCAAAAAAGGGAACAGCGAAGGGTTCTGGAACGACTTTTTGGATACTTCTGAAGCCTTGTGGAGCACGATTTTTGATCATGCTAACGCGAATTTGGGGATTTTGGACAATTTCTACAACACTTGGGCCAAATCCTCCGTCACTTTGGACAATCCCGACGATTCCGACCAACAATTTGCCGGCAACGGTTCCGTCAATTTAACGGATTATAAAAACAGCAGTGTGGCTTTTATCGGCGAAAAAGCAAAAATCAATCAACGCAACACGCAAGCGTCAAACAATAATCGTGTCGTTGATGTCAACGCGGCGACAAATGTCATGGGCATCAATTTAGGCGGATTTTTGGGACTGCCTTCCACAAACGAAACCGAACAAGGTGTGGGCGTCGGCGCCAGTTTTATGATGACCCGATACGACAACACGACAGGTGCTTTTATCGGGGACGGCGCGCAAGTTAACGCCGAGGGATTGAACGTTTCTGCCGAACTTGAAAATCAAAATGTCGCAACGACAATCGCCTTTGGAAAAAGCGAAAATCTGGGCATCAACGGCATGATGAATTTCGTCAAGACACAAAACAGCACGATTGCTCAGGTGTCCGGCGGGGCGCAAGTCTCCGTCAACGGTGGCATTCAAAAAGACGCTTACAAAGACAGCGACGGAAATGCTTACACGGAAAGAGACGGTTCAACAAAAGCTTACGACACCGCCACTATTCGCGCTTATGAAAACTCTCTGTTCGTCAACGCGACAGGGGATATGATGAAAAAACAGGGCGGTTCTTCCGTTTTGGCGGCCATTACCGTCAATCAGGTCAATCGACTGACACACGCCGTTTTGGGAGACATTCGTCATAATTTACTTTCTTCCTCGGCGTTGGAAAACTGGACAGATGTTTTAAGTAAGAATAATACTCTTCTTTACAATCTGGAAAACGTCGGTTCAACAGACGGATTTTTCAAAACACCCGCCGCCACTGACATTTCAGCCAAAGGAGACGGCTTGAATGTTTCCATTGCTATTGCGGCCAGCGTTTCAACCGACGGCGCTGACGTTGACACGCCCGATGTGAATACTTCCAACCCGAACGATCTGCCTTTTAACGAAGACGGGGACGCGGAAGAATTTGAATTGGAAGATTTGGACGACGATATGTCCTCCCCCGCCGATATAGGCGCTCAAGGCCAAGAAGAAAAAGGCAAGTTCGGCATGGGGATTTCCGCTTCCTTCTCTTGGAACGAATTTTCAAATGACGTGGCCTCTTACATCAATAACGCCAAATATACCGGAGATGTAAGCTCTAACACAGACAACATTTCTTTAACCGCCTCCGATAAGACGGAAAGTTACGCGGTCACCGGTGGTCTGTCGGTGGAAGCTGCCAAAAGTCAGACAACAAGCGTGGCGGCTTCTGCTTCCGCCAGTTACAACACCATTCAAGACAATGTGCGGGCTTTTGTCGAAAAGGCAACCTTGACCGACATCAACAATTTGACGACCGATGCGCAAAACAACACTAAAATGATGGCTTTGGCTATCGGCGGATCTGCTTCAAAGGCGGAACAGGGCGTCACTATCAACGGCGTCGCGACGGTCAACAACATTTCCAATCTGACGGAAACATACGTTAAAAATTCACAAGTAACGGGGAATGACATTTCTTTGTCGGCGGTGGATAATTCTTGGCTTTTACAGATTGGAGCCGGTATCAGCGTTTCCAAAAACGCCGGTGGCGGAGCTGTCGCCGGTTGGAATACGGTTTCCAATACAGTAAAAGCTCTTTCCGACAATAATCGAATGACTGTTTCCTCTTTGGCGCTTAACGCCGACAATAATATGGATATTCGTTCCATTTCAACGGGCGGAGCCGCCTCGAAAAAAGGCGCCATCGTTTTAACGGGGGCTTACAACGATATTTCCAACACCACGACCGCTTCCGTTTCCGGCAAAAGAGACAGCTCTTCGGAAGAACAAAATTTAATTGAAACAAACTCCGTCACTTTAACGGCGACAGATGAATCGGATATCGTGGCGGTTTCCACGGGCGCGGCGGTTGGCAAAAAGCTGGGCGCTAATATTGTCGTCGGCGTCAACAGAATCGGCAACACGACAACCACGTTGTTTAACGGAGCCGTTGTTAAAGGAGCAGCAACGCAATCTCCCGTTTTTAAGGCAACCGCTATCAATAAAGGGACAATCCGTTCCTTTGCCAACAGCGTCGGTGTCGGGCAATACGGCGGTTTGGGCAATGTCGGAACATATAATTCCGTGAACAACACAACGCAAGCTTTCAGCAAAAATGCCCTTTTAACGGGCAGCAGCCTTTCTTTCTTGGCGCAAGACAGATCCTATATTCTGGCGGAAACGGCCGGCGCCGGCATTTCTAAAGGATTGGGATTAGGCTTGTCTGTCAGTATCAACCGCATTGGCAACACCTTGAGCGCGAAGGCGGAAGAGTCGGAGTTGACGATGTCGGGAGATGTCTCTTTACAAGCGCAAAGCTTGCCGTCCGATACACCGCCGGAAGACGAACTGCCTACGGAAGCCGGCGATATTTCTTCTTTGGGCGACACGGATAAACGGTCGATTACCACCATCACGGTCGGAGCCGGTGTCGGCAAATTCGGCGCCGGACTGGCTGTTGCGTATTCGGACATTCACAACACTGTTGAAAGCGTTATCAAAGGCGGCGAAGTCGTTGCGAACAATATCAACCTGAACTCTGTGGACGGATCGTCTATTTTAAACATCGGCGTTGCGGCCGGTGGCGGAGAAACGGCCGGCGTCGGCGGATTATCCACAACCAACATTGTGCAAAACAAAGTCAAATCTTTTATCGGCTATGAAGACGGAGAAAACACCTCTTCAACCGATACTTTGACCACTGTCACGGCAAACGGAGACATAGAGTTGACCGCGGCTCAGAACGGTAAAATCAGCGCTATTGCCGCCGCCGTTGCCGGAGGCGGACAAGCCGGTATTGCCGGAAACATTTCCTACAACAAAATCGCCAACACTGCCAAAACAGGGATACGGGAATCTTTATTATCCTCTGTCGGCAGCTTGGCGCTCACCTCTCATTTAACGGACAAATCCAACTTTTACTACGGCACGGTTGCCGGAGGCGGCGCGGCCGGCGCCGGCGGCGTTGTCGGATTGAACTTTTTAAACAACAAAGCTTCGGCAACGATTGAAAAATCCGATTTATCCGTTGACGGGAAAACCGCGATAAATAATAAAAACGGCATTATTATGGATTCTTCCGTTTTGGATACGGCGTCTGTTTACGGCGGTTCCATAGGCGGTGGCGGCAATGTCGGCATCGGCGGTTCCGTCGGCTTTACGGAATTTGAAAATACGTCCGAAACGCAAATCAACGAAAGCGATATTAAAGTTCCTTCCGGCAGCACAACTCAAAAAAGCGGCTTGGATATGTCGGCGACAAACGAAGCACAAGCGAACATTTACGCCGGAGCTGTTGGTGGTGCCGGCAATGTCGGCGTCGGCGGTGCGGCCGCCACTTTAGTTGCGAAAAACACGACAAGGGCGGGAATTAAAAATTCCAGAGTCACCCTGCCCGGAGCCGTGTCGGTGAAAGCCAACGACATCACGCAGTATAACGGCGCCGTAGCTACAGGCGGCGGCGGCGGAGAAGTCGGGGTCGGTGCTTCCGTCAATGTCGCTTTGATTGAAAACACGGTGGAATCGCTGGTTGACAATTCCATTATTCAAACAGACAAAGATTTAACCGTCAACGCCGATAGTGTCACCGGAATCGGCAAAAGCGGCGTGCCGACGGAAAATGAAGATACCTTCAGAGACAACGCTTTTGTCGTCGGCGGAACCGGCGCGGGCGGCGCTCTCGGATTAGGCGTTTCCGTCCAAGTGGCGCAAGTTCAAAACACCGTCAACGCGAAAATTAAAAATTCTAAAACACAAGCGGCGGACAATTTATCCGTTAAAGCCAGCAACACCACCGGATCTGCCGGTTATGTTATCACGGCCGGCTTGGCAGGTTCCGTCGGCGTGGCCGGCAATGTCGGCGTCAGTTATTTTGACTCTGATGTCACTGCCTCAATAGAATCGAACACGGAACAGGTTTCGTTTGACGGACAAAACTACACAACCGGTGTCAAAGCGGGATCTGTCACGGTAGATGCCGATAATGTGATGAAGACAAGTTCTCTTTTGACGGTTGCGGCGGTTGGCGGGTCGGCCGGCGTCGGCGCTTCCGTGAATGTCGCCACGCTTCGCGGAACGACAAACGCTTATATCAACGGGAATATGAATGTTATTTCTTCAGGCGCCGTTTCGGTTCAGGCGGACACACATCGAGAAACAAACACCAGTGTTATGACGGGCGGCGCCGGTGGAATCGCGGGCGTTGCGGGGGCCATTTCCGTTTCGACTTTGGGGCACGGCGATAATGATTCGTCCGAATATACCAGCGGCAACACGTCAGATAATAAAAAACAAGGGCTGGACGATATTCTCAAAACACAGTTGCAAGAAAATGAAAAGGCATTGGATTCGGCGCAATCGCAAGATATGTATATGAGCCAAAATGTCCAAACTACCGGAATTGACAAGTCTGATTCTCTTTCCGTCGAACTTAAATCGTCCGAAGGAAACGGAGATATTTCAGGAAAAACAACGACAAGCAGCTCTTCTTCCGTATCTGACGACTTTAACGGGACAAGAGCGTTTATCAACTTGCAGGGAGGTGCTTTAACTTCCAACGGCGATATTTCGGTAACGGCAAAGGATACCGTTAAAACCGACAATGAAACGGGCGGCGTGGCCGCAAGCGGTTATGCGGCTGTCGGCGCATCCGTTGACGTGACGAATATTGATACGAACACTCAGGCGTTTATTCAAGACGCGCGTCTTGTATCAAACGGGAACGTAACAATCCAAAGCGGGTTAGATGAAAACACGGATTCCCTTTCCTTTGCGGCGGGGGCAGCGAAAACAGCGGCTTTAAGCGGCGCGATTTCCATCACAAACAGCCATAATATCAATGACGCTTGGTTAGGACAAAACGCCATCGTTTCCAAAGCAAAAGCCTTAAATGTCAAAACGGATTCTCAAGCCATTATGAATTCCGAAACGCTGGGGGCCAGTCTGGCCGGTATTGCCGGCGTCGGGGCGTCCATTGCCACGGTTTCCAAATCCGGAGAATCCAACGCATGGATTGATTCAAGCGCTTTAATAGGACAAGAAGTCTGGTATGCCAAAACAGACACTGATTTCATCACTCCGCTGACAAGTCAAGAAGTGACAAGAAAACTAATGGTAGAGCCTTTAACCGGTTCTGCCTTTACAGAGGGAATTAAAGGTTCTGACAACGTCACTTATTATTATTTAAAAACGGATACGGACAGAACTACCCCTTATACAAATAAGGAAAAATGGGATTACATCAACACCTATAACGCCAGCCTACCGAGGTTAAGAGACTTTGTTCATTTTGAAAAAGGAAAGAATGTCGAATCGGTCGCCGTCAATTCCGTGAACAACTCTAATCTTACAGGCACAGCGAACGCGGCTTCCGGCGGTATTATTACCGGCGCCGAAACAATTTCAACCGCCAAAATCACGGATAAACAAAAAGCGGTTGTCAATTCCGGCGCTAAAATTGCCGTTGCCAAAACAGCCGACATCAAGACAAACGGAACGGCTCAGGCAACCGCCAACACATTAGGCGCTTCTGTCGGCGGCGCGGCGGTCAGTGCTTCTGTTTCCAAGGCACAAATCACGTTGGACAATGTTGCCGAAATTCAAAACAACGTGACTTTGTCGGCGCAAAACGCCACGTTGGAAGCCTATCAGGCCAAAGCCGACGCCACGGCGGATTCTTTTGCGGCGGCGGGCGCTTTATTGGCCGGTAACGGAGCAGACAGCGACGCCGAAGTGTCCGGAAAAGTGCAATCGACCGTCGGCACTCAAGCAAAATTGACTGTCCAAGAAAAATTATCCGTCACGGCGAAAGCCATGCAGAACGCCAAAGCTACGGCTTCTGCCTATCGCGGCGGATTATTGGCGGCCGGTGCGGCTTTGGCCGACGCAAAGACAAATGTGGACTCGTCCGTTATTTTCAATGATACCGTTTCCATAGACGCCGACACATTGAAAGCCAACGCCGAAAACGATATCACGCTTTTTGCGGAAACGGTGTCCGGTTCCGGCAGTCTTGTCGGAGGTGCTGCCGCCGTTTCAACAACACAGAACGATTCGTCTTCCTTGGTGCAGTTCGGCTCTTCAAACGCTACGGAAAATACGAAAAAATCCTATAACTTGAACACTTTGTCCGCCACGGCGCAAAACAAAATCAACCAGAACGCTTATTCCGATTCCGTGAATGCTTCCTTGTTGGGAGGCAGCGGCGCGGCAACCTACAATTCTTCAACGGCCGACGCGCTTGTCGACTTAAAAAGCGGAAAACAGATTTTGGCCAACGCCGTTTCTATCAATGCGCTGAATTCCTTTACAAAGCAAAACACGGTCGGCGCTCCTTCTCAAAACGTCAATTCCGGCAGCGGCGGCGTGGTTGACGCTCCGGCGGTTATCAGTGAAACGACGACAAATCACACGGCAAAAGTATTGCTGGGGTCTAATTCCAAAATTGACAAAAACAGAACAAAAAAGGAAACAAATCCCGATACGACCACGTTTGAAATCAACGCTGTGAATAATATAAACGCTTTTGATTCTGTCAAGTTGGTCAGCGGGGGCGTTATTCCTATTGCAAAAGTGGTTTCTTCTATCAAAGACACCGCGAACAGCCTTATTGAAATCGGCGGCAATGTTGCTTCGACCAAGGATGTTATCTTAAATGCCGGTAACAACATCACCATTTCGACCGACGCTTCCGCCAGCACTTACGGTCTGTCCTCTGTCGCCAGCGGAGAAACCGAATCTTCAAGCACAACCAACAATACGATCCGTCTTTTAAATGGCGCCAGCTTGTTTTCGGACAAGAACATTTACGCGACCGCCGGACAGATAAAGGGAGGAACTTCCAACAAAGTCACCTTAAAAGCTTTAACACAGCTTTGGAATAATTCGGCATTACCTATTTCTGATAATGACGCCAGAGCCAGATTAGATTTAACAAACTTGATTGATTTAAAAAGCGGCTCTTCCGTCAAAAGCGGACAGGATACTTTCCTGACTTCAGAAATGGCGAACGAATACTTGATTGTCGGACAGGCGGATTCTCATAATCCTTACAATGAAGCGTTTGCCACAAACGTAACAACATACGATTCCGTCGACGGTATAAAGGAAAATTCTTCCATTGCCTTAAACGGTTCCGTCAGCGCCGGCGTCAATAATGAAAAATACATTACGATTAACCAAAACGGCGACGCTGTCGATGTGACGGTTTTGGGACAAAACGGGACTCAAGAAGACTCCTCTTCCT
>CAVDQP010000026.1:8206-12049 GCA_963611245.1 Holdemanella biformis | reverse complement strand
GTTATGAACACAACAGAAGAAAAAATCCATGTGTTGAAAGAAAAAGTGCTGAAATTGTTTCCTGTTGAAGGATTGTATCAAACCGGAATAAAAGGCTTTAGCGTGGCTGTCAGAACGGCGCCGACTTTTAATCGACATTGTTTTTATAAACCAATGGCTGTTATGGTTTTGCAAGGAAAAAAACAAACCGTTTTGGGCCGAGAAAAATTTACTTATCAGGAAAATCAGCTGGTTGTGACGTCGATTGATATTCCGACTGTCGGCAGCATTGTCGAGGCCTGTCCTGAAAAACCGTTTATTGCTTTGATAGTGGATTTGGATTGTTATCTTATCTCGCAACTTTTAAGCGAGGCAGACTACCCTTATAATGAATTGGCGCGTCGAGGAATGGGAATAACGGACGCGGACGAAGCGGTTTTAGATGCTTTTTTCCGTTTGGTTTGTCTTTTGGAACAACCCGACCGGCAAAAAGTGATGGCGCCGATGATGATGAAAGAAATTCATTATCTTTTATTGACTTCTTCGTTGGGGGATATTCTTCGTTCCGTTCATGTCAAAGGCACGCAAAACAACCGGATTGCGAATGTGGTTGCTTGGATAAAAGAAAACTATCTCACGCCTTTCAGGTGTGGTGATTTGGCAAAAAAGTTCAATATGGCGGAATCAACATTTTATCGCCATTTTAATCAAGTAACCAGTTTAAGCCCTTTGAATTATCAAAAACAGTTGCGTCTTTATGAAGCGCAAAGGTTGATGTTGTCGGAAAATTTCAGCGTCGCCCGAGCGGCGTATGCTTCCGGCTATGGAGATGTCGGACAATTTACACGAGAATATAAAAAAATGTTCGGATCTACACCGAAAAAAAACATCAAAATGATGAAAAAATCAAATTGATGTTTTCTTTTGTTTTTTTTTAGGGACAGGCGCCTGAAAAATTTTATTTCAGATGGTTTTCTTGCAACCATTTGTCAAACAAATCGGCGATAACGTTGTTGTTGAAATCCTGCATTAAAAAGTGCGTATTTCCTTTGACGCCGAGTTTGGGCAGTTCGACAAGCGTCGCTTTTCCACCGTGTTTGTTGATTGTTTCTACAAATTTTCGCGCCATCGCCAAGCGAACGCGCCAATTTTCGTCGCCTAAGTTTTGACTCGGTTCTTCGGGAATGTAATCACCGAAATAAATCACAATCGGGATTTGTGTCAGTTTTTCGAATTCTTCGGCAGAAACTTCAACGCCTGTCAAAGTTCCGGTCAGACTTGGCATCGGTTCGGGGGCTTCGCCTTTCGGGAAGACAAATCCCCCCGGTTCAAACGCCGCGACAGCCTGAACATTTTTGTTTTGCATGGCGGCAACCCAGCCCGAATAACCGCCGGCAGAGTGGGTTAGCAAAATGTCCGCGCCGATTTTGTCCGTCAAAGCGTTGATAGAGGGAATATCGTGTTTGTCATCACTTAAATCAGGCGTCATTTCACGGAAAAATTGAGACAAATAGTCCTTGTCTTTTGAAAATTGAACACCGTCGCTGTAATCCGGCCATCGTCCGATGCGCCAAATGTCAAACCAGAACATTTCGTCCGCCACGGGTTTTGTATGATGTTCGGTGCTTGTGCGTCCGGCTCTGCCTCGCCCGGGTAAGTCCATGACATAAGTCGGGTATCTTTTACGCAACATCAAGGTTGCAAAACCGTCCCTGTCGTCTGGCGTCATTTCCCAACAAACACCGGAACCGCCGTATCCGTGAATAAACACCAAAGGATATTTATTTGCTTTTACAGGGATTTGATAATGCACAAAAGCATGGTCGCCACGATAGCTTTGTCCTGTTTCGTCTTGTTGGGCCCAACCGATAAACTTTGAGTTGTCATACGTTCCGGTCCGTTGAATCGTTGTGCCGCCGACAGCAAAATGGCCTTGTTTTTCTATTTTGATACCGTCATCAGAACAGGCGGCAACAAGTGTTAGCGCCGATAAAAATGAAAAAGTTAATTTGTTCATTTCTTTATTCCCGTTATAATTTTTCGCCGAAGAACTTGACCAGTTTATCCGTTACCATATTCACATATTCGGGAACGTAATAGGTTTGAATATGCGTCGCATTCGGAATCAAAAATAATTCCTTATCTTTTGTGCCGGTTGCTTTGTCAAATGCGTCTTGCGTCATATACAGAGAATCCGCCTTTTCGCCGGCAATCATCAACAACGGTCGGTTTATCAGATCGATTTGGTCTGTGGCGTCCCAAGTCATTAAGTCCATCAAGCTGCTTTCCGTATATTCAAATGTGGAATTCGGGTGCGCGTGCGTGCGCAAATAATATTTAAAGCCTTCTCGATACAGGTCAAAAGGGAGTTTTTCGGCTTGTTCATCACTGATGCCGGCCATGGAACCTATCAATCTTTCTTTGCCTGTTTCGACGGCGTGTGCACGGGCTTCAACCGCTTTGGCCAAACGTTTCTGAACTGTGTCAAGCTGATTGTCCTGATATCCGTTGCGGCGGACCCGTCCGGTATTGAACATACTTAAAGTGGCGACGGCTTTTAAACGTTTGTCGGATTGCGCGGCTTTCAAAGTGTAACCGCCCCCTCCGCAAATACCTAAAACGCCGAGACGCGTTTTGTCCACACCCGCATAGTGCGAAATATAGTCCACCATGCCGTGAATGTCTTCCACGCGATACGCCGGCTTGTCGGTGTGGCGGGGTTCACCGCCGCTTGCGCCTTGATAGGAAGCGTCGGCAACTAAGGTGATATAGCCGTTTTCGGCTAAACGTTGGGCGTAAAGTCCTGCAACTTGTTCTTTTGTTCCGCCGTTCGGGTGAGCGACAACTATCGCCGGATATTTTTTTGAAGCATCGTAATTCGCCGGCGTGTAAACGTTTGCGGAAATATCCAATCCGCGCAATTTGTATGTTGTCGGGTGGATATTGACTTTTCCGACAACGTTTTCGGTAATAGCGTTATTATAAACCAAACCGAACGGATTTTTGTTTTTCGCCGCTTGCGCAGAAAGGCCTGTGCCGGTCGTTAAAGCGGCGGTTAATAAAGCTTTCATAATGATTCCTTTCATCTTTTTACTCCTGAAAAAATGATAACCGAATTAAATATAGCGCCGGAAAGCTTGAGTATAAATATCAGATACTCTCAAATAATGAGCTGATTCTCTCAAAGAGAAAAAACAAAAAGGCGGTTGAAGTAAAATTGAAAAAGAAATTCGGCTTTATCATAAAAAAGAGTTGGAAACGGACAAGAATTTTTGTATCCTCTTATTGATAAAAATATAAAGGCAAGGTGATATTTTGACAAATCAGGACGACATACCGGAAATTTTCCGCCAAAACGACAGCTTAAATTCGGAAAAACAGTCCGTTTTTGATATAAAAAGCGAATATGGCGCCGCGATGCAGGTGATCGCGGAATTGTCCGGCGCTTATGTTCTTCAAACGGAACAAGCGTTGCAAAAGGCTTTGGAATTAACGCAAAAAGCAAAACAGTGTTCTTCTTTAAGCGAAAAAGACTGCTTGATGAAAAAAGAAGTTTTTCGTTTGGTGCACGACATGAAAGGGCAGGGAGCGACTTTCGGTTATCCGTTGATGACGGATATCGGCAATAAATTATGTCGTTATCTGGAAAGCAGAAAAGAATTTACCGATATGACTTTGGAAAAAGTGCGCCGGCATCTTTTATTGTTGACGCGGATTTTGGAAAATCAAGTCATGGAAACAACTTCTGAAAAAGCGACGGAAATTTTGAACGAGATGAAAAAAATCGAAACAGAGGAAGCTTAAAAAGGCTTGTAAAAAAGAAGGGAAAAAATTGATGAAGGAAGCAGATGAAAAATATCATAT
>CAVDQP010000026.1:5787-8133 GCA_963611245.1 Holdemanella biformis | reverse complement strand
ATCATATTCTGGTTGTTGATGACGACGACAGATTGAGAAAACTTCTTTTTAAGTATTTGAAAGATAATCATTTTGATGTTTCCGTGGCACAAGATGCCGCTCAAGCACGCGAACAAATGAAACATTTTATTTTCGATCTTTTAATTGTGGACGTGATGATGCCCGTGGAATCGGGCGTGGCTTTTACGCAGTCTTTGCGCGCGCAAAACAACACAACGCCCGTGTTAATGTTGACGGCGATGAGCGCTATTGACGACCGTATTTCGGGGCTGGAAAGCGGCGCAGACGATTATTTGACAAAACCGTTTGATCCGAAAGAGTTGCTTTTAAGAATACAAAGCATCTTGCGCCGGTCGGAATTAAAATCTCCTCAAAAGAAAGGTATTTTGAAATTCGGGGAAACAGAATATCATTTGGACAGAGGCGAGTTGTTCCAAAACGGGGAATTGGTGGTTTTAACCAGCGTGGAGTCCGTTCTTTTGCGCTTTTTGGCTCAAAAAGCAGGGCAGGAAGTTTCCAGAGAAGAATTGGGAGAATTAACGCATAATGAAAATTTGCGGACGATTGATGTCCAAATTACCCGATTGCGCCGTAAGTTGGAAAATGACGCAAAAGCACCCCGCTATTTGCAAACGGTCCGAGGAAAGGGCTATATTCTTCTGCCCGATTAAACCTTTCAGTAAAACAAGGAACATAAAAAAATGACGGATAAAACGGTTGAAGTCGTTCGACTTTCAAAAGAAGAGGAAAAAACAACGGAGCCTCCTTTTGCAAAAAACGGGGAGAGTGTCTTTAAAAAAGACCGGTTTTGCATTTTCCCGAAAAGTCTTTTTTGGCGTTTTTTCTTGATTTTATTCTTCCCTTTGATGTTGTTACAAGTCGTAATGAGCACTTTTTTTTACGATAACCACTGGGATACCATCAGCCGAAGGTTGGCGTCCGGCATTGTCGGAGAAATAGAAACGGCCGTTCATCTTTACGAAATGTATCCCGACGAGGAAGAAACAAAAGCTCTGTTTGAACAGCTTTCTTCAAATCTGCAAATGCAAATCGATTTTGAAACGGGGAAAAAGCTGCAATATCCTTTACCGAAAAGTCATAATTCCATGATGGTTTCGGCTTTGCGTCGTTCTTTGGACGGGATAAAAAGCCCGTATTGGATTGACGAGTTTGAAGACGGCAAGTATGTCCAAATATCCATTGAAACAAATCAGGGAGTTTTTACAATTCGAGTGCCGTCAAAACGATTCTTTTCTTCGACAATCTATGTTTTTCTTTTGTGGATGATAGGATTTTCCCTTCTTTTGTTTGTCATCGCGTTTGTTTTTATGAAAAATCAAATTCGTCCGATGAGCCGTCTGTCAAAAGCGGCGACCGAATTCGGTATGGGCGGAGAAGTTAAAAACTTTAAACCGGAAGGCGCTTTGGAAGTTCGCAGAGCCGGCGAGGCCTTTTTGGATATGAAAAACAGAATCCAACGCTATTTAAATGAAAGAACGCGTATGTTGGCCGGTATTTCTCACGATTTGCGCACGCCTTTGACGCGAATGAAGTTGCAATTGTCTATGATGGAATATGACGGTATTCAAGGCATAGACGAACTTTTATCCGATATTGACGAAATGGAACATATGATAGAAGGGTATCTCAGTTTCACAAAAGGCGAGGGACGGGAAAGTCCCGTTCTTGTCGAGGCGGGAGAATTGTTGAAAAATCTTGTTCAAAAACTGCGGCGCAACGGACAAGTGATTGATTTGCACATAGAAGGGAAACAACAAATATGCGTCAGACCTCGTGAAATGACGCGCGCGATTATGAATATTTTAACCAACGCGGACAGATACGCTAAAACGGCGTCCGTTCGGGCGGGCGCTCGTATCGGCTATTATGAAATTATTGTGGACGATGACGGTCCGGGTATTTCAAAAGATGACAGAGAAGCGGTATTCCGCGCTTTTTATCGGTTGGACGATTCCAGAAATACCAAAACCGGCGGCGTCGGATTGGGATTGACGATTGCTCGGGATACTATTTTTTCTCACGGTGGCGATATTTTGCTGGAGGACAGTCCTTTGGGCGGATTGCGCGTGCGCGTAAGAATCCCTTTTTAATGATGAAAAGAAAGAAGACAGAACTCAAATAGGGTGTCAAAAGCTAAACAGAAAAAGAAAGATAGAAAAAAAGAATATTTTTTTCAAAAATAAAAGAAAAATGTTGCGAAATGTTTCGGAGTGTGATTTTCTAAATCTTGAAAAAAGTTTCAATTTGTATATCTTTATAATCAAAAGACATAATAAAGAAAGGGGAAGACGATGATTGAACAGCAAATTACAAACGGTTTGACGG
>CAVDQP010000026.1:3024-5777 GCA_963611245.1 Holdemanella biformis | reverse complement strand
GGGCAAATAACTCAACAGGCACCGACAAAGCATAAAAAAGTCTTGGAGTTTGTGGAAAAATTCACCGCTTTGTGCGAACCGAAAGCGGTTTATTGGTGCGACGGATCTGAGGAAGAATATCAAAGAATTTGCGATTTGCTGATTGAAAAAGGAACGTTTATCAAATTAAATCCGAATAAAAGGCCGAACAGCTATCTGGCGCGTTCTAATCCGAAGGACGTTGCGCGCGTGGAGGCAAGAACTTTTATCTGCTCGCAAAGAGAAGTTGACGCCGGACCAACGAATAATTGGGTCGACGCCGAAGAAATGCGTGAAAAACTGACCGGATTGTTTCAAGGCTGTATGCATGGTCGGACTTTGTATGTCATTCCTTTTTCCATGGGACCGTTAGGTTCAAAACTGTCCCAAATCGGGATTGAATTGACGGATTCTCCGTATGTTGTCGCAAATATGCGGATTATGACCCGCATGGGACAAAAGGTTTGGGATATTTTGGGAGAAGACGGATTTTTTGTGCCGTGTTATCATTCGGTCGGTGCTCCTTTGGAAGAAGGGGCGGTCGATTCTTCTTGGCCGTGTAATCCCGAAAACACGTATATCGTGCACTTTCCGGAAACAAGGGAAATTTATTCTTTTGGCAGCGGATACGGCGGAAACGCTTTGTTGGGGAAAAAATGTCTGGCGTTGAGAATCGCCTCTAAAATGGCGTGCGATGAAGATTGGTTGGCCGAACATATGATGATTGCCGGCGTCGAATCTCCGGACGGACAAAAGACTTACATTGCCGGCGCTTTCCCGAGCGCGTGCGGTAAAACCAATTTGGCGATGTTGATACCGCCAAAGGAAATGACGGGCTGGAAAGTTTCTACGGTCGGTGATGATATCGCGTGGATACATAAAGGAAAAGACGGCGCTTTATACGCTATCAATCCGGAAAGCGGATTTTTCGGCGTTGCGCCCGGCACGTCCTTTAAGACAAATAAAAACGCTATGGAAGCGTGCCGCGCGAATACGATTTTTACAAATGTCGCTTTGACAGATGACGGCGATGTTTGGTGGGAAGGTATGACGGACGAAAAGCCGGCTCATTTAATTGATTGGCAGGGACGTGATTGGACGCAGGAAAGCGAGACTCCGGCCGCGCACCCGAACGCCAGATTTACGGCGCCCGCTTGTCAATGTCCGACGATAGACGACAGGTGGGAAGATGCAAACGGCGTTAAGATTGAAGCTTTTCTTTTCGGCGGGCGAATGAGTCATAATGTCCCGTTGGTGATACAATCGTTTAACTGGGCGCACGGCGTGTATTTGGCGTCTGTCATGGGATCGGAAAAAACCGCCGCCGCGGAGGGAACGGCCGGAGAAATCCGCCGCGATCCGTTTGCGATGTTGCCGTTCTGCGGTTATAATATGGGGGATTATTTTTCTCATTGGTTAAATATCGGGCGCGAATTGTCGCAAATGCCGTTGATTTTCAGAGTCAATTGGTTCCAAAAGGACGAGGAAGGTCACTTTATGTGGCCGGGATTCGGCGACAATATGCGTGTTTTGAAATGGATTGTGGAAAGAGTGCGCCATACGGCGAACGCTGTTGAATGTCCGCTTGGTCTGATGCCGGAATATGAAGATTTGGACTGGCGCGGATTGGATTATCCGAAAGAAAAGTTTATAGAGTTGATGACCGTGGATAAGGCGCAAGGGTTGCGGGAATTTGAATCGGAACGGCAATTTTACCGTCCGTTTGCCGAAGAACAACGCTTGCCAAAAGAATTTGTCCACGAACTTGCTTTGTTGGAGTTGCGGTTGGAACGTTCCGCCGAAGTGTGGAAACCTCGGGAAAAATAACGCCGAACGGGGGGTTGCTTTTGAAAGTGAAACAGCCCCCTTTGAAGCCATTTTTAAAATAGGAGAACAGGTTAAATGCCTTTCAGAACAAGAAAAAATCCGAATGATCTTTTAAAATCTGTGTTGGAACAAGATGCTACTTTAAAAGAAAGTATGCAGAAACAAGAAACTTTTGAAAAAAAACAAAACGAAGAAAACAAACAAACAGATGTGACAGAGGTCGGCGGTTCTTTCAAACAACCGAACAGCGGATTGTCCGGAGATTTGAAGGTGTCGGAAAAATCGGATAAATCGGATAAATCGGAAAAATCGCCGGAAAAAGAATCTGACGAACCGGAAACGGTCGTGGGTGAAAAAGTGCGGCAAGAATTGATGGAAAATGCTGCGACGCCTCCGGCCTTGATGGGAAATACTTTGGACGAACAGGCCAAAAACGCTGAAAAAATTCTGTCTGAGCAAGAAGACGAACTCCCTTCGAAAGAAGAAGGATATCCTTTATCCGACCAGACGGAAGAGGCGGAAAAAAACGAATCTTTCGCGCCGGAAATTCAAGAAGCATCTTCTTCAGAAAACGAGGTTGAAAAAACAGAAGAGCTTATCCAAGAAGAAACGCAAGTTTATCAAGAAGCTTATTCCGAAGAAATGAACGAAGATTTGCCATCAGACGAAAATAAAACGGGAAAGGATTCTTTTTATGTTGAAAATCAGGAACCGGACAATTTAAATGCCGAGGAAGATTCTTTTGTTGAAGATATTCCTGTTTTATCAACGAAAGAGGTTTCTCCTGCTTTTGAAAAAAAGAACGAGGAAGAGTTGAATATTCCTCACTTGCCTGCTTTTTCGAATAATAAACCGGTCGAGGGGGAAGATTTTCCCGACGATGAGACGTTCGTCCCGTCCAGCAAGGT
>CAVDQP010000026.1:1838-3014 GCA_963611245.1 Holdemanella biformis | reverse complement strand
GTTTCGTCTTTTGAGGCCGATGAAGAAGACGAAATTCACCCCCCGGAAGTGATTGACGACAGGCCTTCCGTTCGTTTTGAATTGCCAAAAGCGATTATGTATGAAAAGGAAAACACTTATTCTTTTTCGTTCGGTCGGGGACAGGAAGTTTTTTCAGAGGCCAACGAACTTAAAACAATTCGTTTGGAAAATGCGGGGCAGTCTTACGGATATTCTTTGAAAGATTGGAATTTGGTGATTGTTCAATTGCAGCTGATACCTTTGGAACATTATGCCGGTCAGGTGTATGATTTGCCGAAAGACGGCGTGCACGGCGGGTTGTTGGTCGGTCCGAAACAAGTGGTGATGCCGATTACAAACCCTGCCGAAATTGATGTGCCGAACTCTTTTGATTTTCCTTTGTCCGAAACAAAAAAAGGACATTTTTTGCTGGGGGCTTTGGGATTTCAATCGTCCAAAGATTGGGGATTGGCTTTAAATACCATGAAAGTCATCAATTTGGATAATAAATGGGGAGAAACACTGTCTTTTAACGGGGAAAGCGGTATGCTGATAGGACCGGAAAACAGCGTATTGTATTTCTTTAACTTGAAACAGTTGATTTTGCCGTATGACGAACAGCCGAAAGAGGAACATTTTTATCCTGAAAATATGATTATTTCGCCTGTGAAGAACAGTGCTTTTTATTTGGACGAAACACAAGAAAATCAAGCGTTGGAAGGAACTCTGGAACGGTCCGTCATCGTGGTTCAAACAGACTCTACGGCGTATGGTTGGCACGTGGTTTTTGAAAACGGCGCGGATATGAATTTGCTTGATGTTTGCGAATATCAACGAAGAAATCATTATCTGCCGGATGCGGCGGGTATGATCTATTTTGGAGAAAAAGAATTTTCTTTTTCTAAAATAACGCAAATACAGATGTATACCAAAACTCAATATACGGGATATACCAGATAGTTTTTGTCATCGCCGCCCAAAAAAACGAGACTCGAATGGAAAGTGAATCCAATTTCTTCGAACAGGAAAAATCGTCGTTTATTGATACGATTGAACAGAAGAAAATGGAACAAGAAACACTGTCCGGTTCCGAACTGATTAAGCAAAAGCAAAAGAATTTGCCGGACAGGCCGGGGGTTTATCGAATGATTTCCGCAACCGGCAAAGTGTTGTATG
>CAVDQP010000026.1:0-1828 GCA_963611245.1 Holdemanella biformis | reverse complement strand
AAAAAAAGAGTGCTGAATTACACGCAACCGGAGAGGTTGTCTTTGCGCATCAAACAAATGGTTTCTTTGACACGCGATTTAATTGTCGTGGAATGCCAAAGCGAGGCAGAGGCTTTTTTACTGGAAAACGACCTGATAAAAAGGTATCAACCGTATTATAACATTTTATTAAAAGATGATAAAAGTTTTCCGTATCTTTTAATCCGCAAGACGCACCCTTTTCCGCAGGTTTTGAAATATCGGGGAAAGCAAACGGCTCAAGGAAAATATTTCGGCCCTTATGCGTCTATCGGTGCTTTGCAAGAGGTTTTGTCGACTTTGCAAAAAGTTTTCCGTCTGCGCGTTTGTTCAGATAATGATTTTAATACCAGAAGCCGGCCTTGTCTTTTGTATCAGATAAAAAAGTGCAGCGGGCCTTGTTGCGGTCTGATATCCGAAGAAGAATACGGAAAAAATGTGCGTCAGGCTTTGGATTTTATGGAGGGAAAGTCTCAAAGTCTGCAAAAAGAATTTTCCGCAAAAATGTATGAAGCCAGCCAAAAGGAAGATTATGAAACCGCCTTGGTTTATCGGGAAAAAATTAAAGCGTTAAATGTAGTTCAAGCGCAATCCACGGAACATGAAGGATATGAAATCAACGGCGATGTGTTCGCTCTTTACAGAGAAGGGGGCAGCGCCTGCGTTCAGGTGCTTTTTTTCAGAAACGGCGCGAATAAAGGGTCGAAAGCGTTCTTTTTCGACCGATTGGAAGAAGAACAAACAAACAGCGATTTGTTGCAATCCGTTTTAGGGCAGTTTTACGAATCCGTGCAGTTGCCTAAGGAAATTATCCTTTCTCATGAGGTGGAGGAAAAAGAACTGCTTGAAGACAGTTTTTCTAAAAAAGCCGGCAAAAAAGTTGAAATTTGGACGCAGACGCGCGGCGGCAGAAAAAAAATACGGCAAAAGGCTCTTTTGAATGCGCAAGAGGCTTTACGTCGTCACTTTTTGGAAAAAGAAGTCTGTGAACGGGATTTAAAAGAGTTTGAAGCTTTGACCGGATTAAAAGAAATTCAAAAAATAGAAGTGTATGATAACAGCCATTTGCAAGGGACTTCCAGCGTGGGCGCCATGATTGCCGCAGGTCCCGAAGGCTTTTTGAAAAAAAATTATCGCAGGTTTAATATTGACAGCCGAACCGTCAATCCTCAAGACGATTTTGATATGATGCGTCACGTTTTATCCAGAAGGTTGGCGCGCGGCGTCAAAGAAAAAAACTTGCCCGACGTGATGCTGATTGACGGCGGAAAAGGTCAATTAAGCGCGGTGGAGGAAATTTTCCAAAAATATCCGGACGCTTCAAAAATAGTTTTAATCGGTGTGGCAAAAGGGCCTCATCGAGATGCCGGCGAAGAAAAACTGTATTTTCCGCATCGGGAAGAACCCGTTTGTCTGCCGAAAAACAGTTCTCTTCTTCATTTTATCCAACGATTGAGAGACGAAGCACATCGTTTTGCCATCGGTTCGCACAGGATAAAAAGAAAAAATAACTTTTTTAAAAATCCTTTAGATGAAATTGAAGGTATCGGACCTAAAAAGAAAAAAGCGCTGATTGAGTATTTCGGTTCTGCCGCCAAAGTGGCGCAGGTGCAAGTGTCGGAACTGATGAGAGTCAAGGGCGTTGATAAAAAATTGGCTCAGGTGATTTATGATTTTTTCCATTCGTGATAAAAAAATATTTGTATTTTTTCCTTAAAATAACATAGACAAACGGTAAAAAAAAAATGTAAAACAAAAAAAGAATAAGTTTATTTTATTGTATTTTTAGAAAGGTTTCCTCGTGCTGAAT